>CADBOZ010000081.1 GCA_902796515.1 uncultured bacterium
GCTTCTTTTTGAGTAACTTTAGCTTTTTTTGAAATTTCTTGTACTAATTCTTCTTTGTTCATTTAGAACCCCTTTCTATATCTCTTGTTGGCATTATATTAAAGATTTATTCAACTTGCAAGCTTTTTTTCAAAAAAAACATAAATTTGGTATAATTAATTTATGAAACAACACTTTGTAAGATGGTATGAAAAAAACGAATATTTAAAAGCATTTATGCACCTTATGCAGGATTTGCCCTCAGAAGAACAATATGAGCTTGCAATTGATATTATTATGAAGTCTTCAAGTTTAACGGACAGGGATTATACAAAATTAATTCAGGAAATATCAAACTTTAATCCGAAGGATTTGAAAAGATGGTACGATAAAAATCCGAATATTCACGTTGCAATAGAATCATTAAGAGATTTAACGGAAGAACAAAGGGAAGAAGTGGTACAGGAGTTTACCGATAAGCTTATAGCCTCTTCTAATATAAAACTTGAGGATATTGATGTATGAAAAATGTTCTTATAACGGGCGCAACTTCGGGTATCGGAAAAAAAACAGCCGAAATTTTAAGCAAATCGTATAATGTTTTTGAAACAGGAAGAAGAGAATCGAAAAAAAACAATTATTACAGCTGTGATTTGAGCAATTGTTCTTCTGTTGATACTCTGATTGCGGCGGCAAAAGATTATTTTAAAGACGGTATAGACATCTTGATAAATTGTGCGGGGCAATACCTTTATAAACCGATAGAACAAACGGTATCAAAAGAAGCTGACTACCTGTTAAACCTTAATTTTAAATCCGCATATTTGTTATCAAGTGCCGTTATACCTGATATGAAACAAAAAAGATGGGGCAGGATAATAAATATCGGCTCAATTTCAGGCATGGTCGGAGAAGGAAATGCAACGTTATATTCGGCGACAAAATCCGCTTTGTCCGGTTTAACAAGAGCACTGGCACTTGAGGTTGCGGAATACAATATAACGGTAAATCAAATAAATCCGGGCTGGGTCGAAACACCTCTTGCGGATTGTTTAAATAAAGATGAAAAACAGGAAGTGATTGATGTTACTCCTCAAAAGAGGTTTATCGAACCTGTTGAAGTAGCTAATCTTGTTAAATATTTAATAAGCGAAGAAGCAAAGGGATTAACCGGACAAAATATTAATCTTTGCGCGGGATTATCGATAGGGTGTTAAATAATTTAATATTTCTTATTAATAGAGCATTTTTTGTTCTTGATATGTTTTATAGACATATGATTTATCGATACAAAAGAAAGGGATATGTTTATGACATCAACAGTTAACGTTTTAGGTAAAGAGCCCAAAATGAGAAACAAAGGATTTTTCAGATCGCAATATGCTGCAGGTTTATTAGCGCTTCCTGCAAGTGCGGTAAATTTCGGAATTATAGGAGGAATGAGAAAAGTTTCTCAATTATCAAAAGAAGATACTGCACAACTAACACATGCTGCAAGAAAAGGTCTGCATGAATCAGGCTTATATGAAAAAGGTGTCAGAACATACAAGATAAATGAAATCTCCTTAGTACAAACACTTAAAAAAATTTATAAGTCACCGGCAAAAGCCTTAGATATATTATTTAAAGTAAATAAAAAAGATAATCCTGCGCTAAATGTTATAAAAGAAGAAGCTAAATCGAGCAGAAAATATAAAAACGCATTAAAGAAATACGGTTCTGATATTGCGGAATTATATGCAGAAAACAGCGCAAAAGCAGGCTCTTTAATGTATAAATTCGGTCTGAATGCCGGTTATTTTCCGCATGCAAATAAAATTATTACTCCCAACAAATCTCTTCAAACAAGTGTATTCCATGAAATGGGTCATGCATTAAATAATAACGGCGGTATAATATTAAAATCATTACAAAAAATGCGTCCCGTATCAACGTTTGCCCCTGCCGTTATTTTATTGATGTCTTTATTAAACAAAAGAAAAACAACCGATGAAACAAATAAGAATGATTCAGCTATGCAAAAAGGTGCTGATTTTGTAAAAAGAAATGCGGGAAAATTAACAGCCTTATCATTCTTGCCTATGGTAGCTGAAGAAGGAATTGCATCTTTAAGAGGTCAGGGAATTGCAAAGAAACTTGTTAAAGAAGGAACATTGTCAAAAGATTTATTCAAAAAAATAAAACTTACAAACCTCGGCGGTTTTTCAAGCTATGTTTTATCAGCCGTAGTTGCTGTTGTAATAACAAAACTTGCAATTTCAATTAAAGATAAAATTCAGGCAAAATACGAAGCAAAACAAAAAGCTAAATTTGAAGCTAAAAATAACAAATAATAAAATAATATATAGTAAAACAAGCTGTTATGTACTCATGACAGCTTGTTTTTTAATGTCTTTAATTCTTTTATGGCGTAATCGGGAATAGTTTTAATAATTGTTATATTTTCAAGCTTGTTTTCATCTGTTTTTACTTTAAAAATATTTATTTTTTCACCATTATCACAATAAGAGCAAACACAGTTGCCATAGATAAAGCTTTTTGTTTTATCTTGTTTTCCTTTGTATCTTGCTTCAAAATCAGTCCATAGCTGATAAAATTCCGTTTTTCCCGTATTTGAATTTATACTGTACCGTTTTAATACTTTTTTAAAATTTCTTTCTTTCATATATTCAATATCTACACCCGATTTGTTTTTTGAAAAAAGAAGAGCAATTATATTTTCGGTATGGCTTATTGAAATATTAATATCCGAATTTTTAAAATACGGTGAACCGTCAATATTATGTTCCAGTGTTGTATTTGTTTTATAAAAAATATCAAGAAGTTTTTCGGATAATATTTTAGAAATTTCACTCTGTAATTTTTTATTTTCCGCGTTATTTTTTTCTTTTTTAAAATTTATTAAAAATAAATCCATGTCAAACCTTTTTTGTGTATTATAACATACGCTTGTATATGATATAATCAGTAAAAAAAGAGGATAAAAAAATGAAAGTTCTGTTAATTAACGGCAGCCCGAAATCAAACGGAAATACGACAATTGCATTAAACGAAGCAAATAAAATATTTTTAGAAAATGATATAGAAACAGAAATAATAAATATAGGTTCAAAAGATATAAGAGGCTGTATCGCTTGCGGTAAATGCAAGGAAATCGGAAAATGTGTATTTAATGATACGGTTAACGAAATTGCACCGAAATTTGAACAGGCAGACGGGATAATTGTTGCAACTCCGGTGTATTATGCAAGCGCAAATGCTACGCTTGTTGCATTTTTGCAGAGATTATTCTTTTCAACTCTTTATGATAAAAGAATGAAGGTGGGCGCAAGTATCGTTGTAGCAAGAAGAGGCGGATGTTCTTCGACATTTGACGAACTGAACAAATTTTTTACCATTTCAGGCATGCCTGTAGTATCAAGCCAATATTGGAACAGTGTTCACGGAAGAACACCCGGGGAAGCAAATTCCGACAAAGAAGGTTTGCAAACAATGAGAACGCTTGCAAGGAATATGATATTTTTAATTAAATCAATTCAGCTCGGAAAAGAAAAATTTGGTTTACCCGAAAAAGAAGAGCAAATAATGACTCATTTTATCAGGTAATAATTAGCGGTTTAATCTGTAGGGGTTAAATTCTCCGTCGTTAAATTCGGATACATCTTTTTGGATAAATTCGGGATTGTAAAAAAGTCCCGCAATTTCATCACTTTCAATAGGTAATACCCGCGGACAATTAAACGGATTAAATGCAGGGTGTAACACCTTAACCATACATGACGGAACACCTGAAAAATATAAAAAAGACTATCAAATTTATTCGGACAACAGATTTTCTCCTGCGGAAAAATATTGCAAAGATATAGTCATAAAGGCGGGATTAACTCCGTCTGAATATTTGCTGTAAAATTATTCCTCCTCGAGCAAGTCGCCTACGTTTTCAACAAGAACATTATAGACATCAATTGTTGTCGGGCAGATGTATAATCTTCTTTTTACAAGGCTTTTGATTGTTTCTTCAAAACATTTTAAAAGTGCAACATCAAGTCCCGTGGTTCCTTTATGCTTTTTAATAAGCTTCATTATTTTTTTTACGTATTTTTCTTCTCTTTGATTGGGCTCGATTTTATCCGCAAGAAAAATAATTTTATCAAATAATGTCATATCAACAGAGCCTATTGTATGATTTCTCACAGCCTGAATTATTTCAGGGTCATCTATTTCAAAATATTTTTTAACAAAATAAGCGCCCGCTATAGCATGATATGTTTTTGGATTTTTTAATTCACTTTCGTCAAACCCTGTTTTAATTTCATTTTTTATGATATCTTGCAATTCTTCATTTGAAAAATTCTTGGCGCAATCGTGTATTAATCCCGTAAGATAAGCTTTATTTGTATCTAAATTATACAATTCGGCAAGCTCTTTTGCTCTGTACGCGCACCCTTCGGAATGAGAGTATCTTTTAGCGGATAAGTTTTCTTTGAGCCAAATTTTTATATAATCCAAACTTTTCAATGTATTCTCTAACCTCTTTTGTTACCAATCCCGTAATTTCCATATTATTTTCGACATATTTTCTTACCATATCCGAAGATACATCAAGAAAATCAATGTTTGCCGTTTCAAATTTATATCCTTTGTTTTTTAAATATTCCAGAGCCTTTTGTCCCATAACCTGACCGTTTTTAAAATGCCTCGGAACAACTATAAAATTAAGATTATCTCTTAGAAATTCGGTATTTTTCCAGCTTTCAATTTGAAAAAACTGGTCGTATCCGATTATAAAATTAATTTTTTCGGTCTTGTCTTCCTCCAGCAATTTTTGAATTGTTTGAAAAGTGTAGCTAGGAGGTTTTAATTTTGTTTCAATATCCGAAACACTTTCTTCCCCGACGGATAATTTCAGCATTTCAAATCTATGTACAAAACTTGCAACATCAATTATCTTGTGCGGCGGTATGTAGGACGGGACAAAGACAATTTTTTCAAAATTAAATAAGTCTTTAACCCTTCTTGCAATTTCTATGTGTCCTATGTGAACAGGATTAAATGTTCCGAAAAAATAACATTTCATAATTAATATAATTATATTACAATTACATAGTTATGTATAATCTTGATTCTTTAACCTTAAAATATTTTTACGAAGAAAATTATGATTTTATAATTAATTCCGTTGTGCAAAAAATTCAACTGCCAAGCAGACATGAAATTATTTTAAACTTAAGAAACATAACAAAAGCAAAAAATAAAAAACTGTATATAAACATAAATCCTAAATATCCGCATGTTTGTTTTGTTGACGATAAAACTCTTGAAAAAAGAAATATTGTTATTCCTAAAATGCCGCCTATGTTTTGCATGCAGCTAAGAAAGTATTTTAACGGTTCAAAAATCAAAGATTTTAAGCTTATTCCGTATGAAAGAATTCTGGAATTTTATTTTGATTATTTTGACGAAATAGGTTCTCTTACAAGAATGTGTTTAGCTGTTGAATTAATGGGAAAACATTCAAACGTTATCCTATATAATGCACAAAACAGAATTATTACGGGTGCTATGCATAATATTTCTTCCGATAAAAGTTCAATAAGAGAAATTTACGGCGGAATAGAATATATTTATCCTCCGAAACAAAATAAACTTGATATCCTGAATACAAGCTTTGCGGGAGGAATTGAGTTTATAAAAAGGAATGATTCAAAATTAATTTCGGATAATTTTTACTATTTCAGCTGTCCTTTGACCGAAAAGATTTTAAGTAAAAATACGGATGCAAAAGAAACCTTCAGTTTTATGCAAAACCTTGAAGCGGGTAATGAAAAAGAATTTATTCTTTCTTTCTGGAATTCGGGCGAAGACATTAATTCTTCGATTGATAATTATTTTTCAAACATTATGTTTGAAGAAAAAATATCCAACCTCAAAGCAAGCTTAAAAAGAGCACTAAGAAAAGATATAAACAAGCTTGAACAAATTATAAAAAATGAAAGTGATTTAAAAAAAGCCGAAAAATATAAGCTTTACGGAGATTTGTTGATTGCAAATCTGTATAATATTAAAGATTATGATGAAGAAATTAATATATCGGGCTATAAAATTCCGCTTGATAAAACGATATCAATAAGTGATAATGCTCAAAAATACTACCAAAAATATAAAAAAGAAAAAACATCTTATGAATATGCTTCAAAAAGAATAAATAATGCAAAAACAAAACTCGAGTATTATGAAAGCATATTGTTTAATATCGATAACTCATCTTCTTTCAGGGAATTAAACGAGATTAAGGATGAAATTTCCGAGCTCGAAAATCCCGCAAAATCAACCGATAATGAAAAAATAACTCCCGAAAAGATTAATTTTAAAGGCTATGAAATATATATCGGAAAAAACAACAAACAAAACGATTATTTAATTTCTAAAATTGCACACGGTGAGGACTTGTGGTTTCATGTTTTAAATTGCCCGAGCTCACATGTTGTTTTAAAAACAAAAAATAAAGAGTTTAATAAAGAAGTACTTGAGTTTTGTGCTAAATTAACAAAAGAAAATTCCAAAGCAAAAAACTCAGGTAAAACCCCCGTTATTATGACAAAAAGAAAGTATTTAAAAAAACCGCCGGATACTTATCCGGGTTATGTTACATACAGAAACGAAACGGAAATAATTATCGAATAAATATTTATCCATAAATAATTACTCTTGTATATAATGAATTATTTTTTATACCGTTGTATACATTAATTTGTTATATTTCGGAGTTTTTATGATTGATATTAATAATTTAGATACAAGATTTGAAAGCTATTTTGAAACACTTGAGAATGAAAATTTATTTGATAAAACATTAAGACTGGATAAAACCTTATCCGGCGGAATTTTAACTGGAGTCGAAGCGCTCGGACTTACAACTGAAAACAAAACAAGCCCTATATCCTATCTTACGGATAAAAACGGGGAAAAAAGAAAAGTTATTATGCTGGGTTCGAATTCTTATTTGAATTTATCTTCAAACAAAAAAGTAATAAAAAGTGCAAAAGCGGCTCTTAAAAAATTCGGACTTGCAACGGGTGCTGTTTCAAATTATGCGGGAATAACGCAATTACATATAGAACTTGAACATAAAATTGCTAAATTGTACAATACCGAAGATGCTATCGTATATCCGAGCGGATACGGTGCTAATATGGGAATAATTTCCGCATTGTGCTCAAAAAACGATGTAATTATCTGTGACAGTGCAAACCATGCTTCAATTATGGACGGAGCAAGACTTTCGGGAGCAGAGATTAAAATATATCCTCATAAAAATATGAAATATTTGGAAAAAATATTATCCGAAATTCCCGACAATAAAAAAGGAAGATTAATAATAACCGACGGAGTTTTCTCTATGGACGGGGATATGGCACCGCTTGATAAAATATACGAACTTTCAAAAAAATACGGTTGCGCAATTATGACCGATGATGCCCATGGTATAGGAATAACAGGAAAAACAGGAAAAGGCACGGCTGAATATTTTAATCTTTCGGGTAAAATTGACTTAAATGCCGGCATGTTATCCAAAACTCCGGGCGGATTGGGGGGATATTGCGCGGCAAAAAGGGAAATTATTCAATTTTTGAGGTTGTATTCAAGAACATATTTCTTTTCAACTTCGCTTCCGCCCGCTATAGTTGCGGGTCTTAATACGTCACTTGAACTTATATTAAAAGATGAAGCGGGAAGAAGCGAGCTTGTGGAAAAAGTAAGCTATTTTAAAGACCTGCTTACTGCATCGGGCTTTGATATCGGAAATTCTCAATCGGCAATTATACCTCTAATGGTATACGATGAAGAAAAATTATTTAAAATGCATAAATTTTTGCTAAATTCCGGTATTTATACAAATATCGTGACTTATCCCGCGGTGAGAAGAAAGGAATGCAGACTAAGACTTTGCGTAATGAAAGATTTAAGATATTCCGATATTGAAAAGGCGGTAAAAATAATAACAAAAGCCGGAATAAAATTCGGTTTAACGGATGGTTAAACTTGTTCGAAAATAAATAATAAAATCAAGAGGCTTAAAACCGATAGATTGGCTAAACCTCTTGATTTTGATTGAGCATACATCTTACTTTTATTGTACGTCGGTTTGTAAGTTTTTATCCTACGTCGCTATCGAAGTACTTACTCGCTTTCTTGACGAAAGCTCGTTTCCGCACCGGCTTCGCTTTCTTTCCGCCTGTCA
>CADBOZ010000082.1 GCA_902796515.1 uncultured bacterium
ATTCTCTCCGGTATTAAAAAATATTACAAATTCGCCCGTAAGCTTTTATCATCAAATCGTAAACAACAATGTTATAAATATCGGATTTATAATGTTTGCAATAGTTCCCGCTTCGATTGCATTGTTTTTGATTTTGAAATCAAATATTGACGGAAAAAGAGTAAATAAATATCTTCTTGCGGTCTTTACGGCGACGTTTTTAACCGTATTAATCGCTTCAATTGCAGGTAAAATCATATTTTTAACAAAATATTTAACCGAACTTTATCCTGTTTTAATACTTATGATGTCTATAGGCTGGGCTGAACTTGTATCGAAAAATACTAAAATCATGCTTGCAACAATCTATATTTTCATGAGCTTGTTTTTCATTATTGTTTCTCATACTTCGGCAATAAGGCTCGTGCGTACGGAAGGACAAAATTTGCCTGTTATTGCCATGAAAGAAATGGGGCTAAAGCAAAATGATAAAATATTATTTTTATATTATCCCCCTTCTCATTTTTCAAAATATTTAAAACTGGACGATTATCAAACAATTTCTATGGATAAATATAATTTTGCGGAAGTTCTTAATAAAGGTACTACTTATGATGCCTTTAAGGACGGGCACAATTTATATCGAGTTTTTTTTTAAATCCTGAAAATAACGAAACAATAAACTCTTATTTAAACAAAAATATTTCTGAAAATTTAAAAAAAGGAGATAATTTGTTTGTTGTTGACCTAAAAACCGTAAGTTTTTTCAGCAAAAAAAATATCAAAGAGATTGTGGCGGATAATAACAAATATCTGTCAACACCATTTCTGTTTTTAATTACAAGTTATTATAAAAATTTAAGTTTAGATTGGGCATATAAAAATCTGAAGTATGATTCCAGAAAAGAAGTCTATTCCTGGGTTGTGTATAAGTTTACATACTAAAAAATGTAAATTACAATCATAAAATAATAAGGAGACAATTTCTGCCTCCTTATTACTATAAGATTTTCATAAATTTAATTAACTTTTTCAATAATTTTATCAATTAAACCGTATTCGAGAGCTTCTTTTGCGCTCATAAAATTATCACGTTCGGTGTCTTTTTTGATTGTTTCAAGTTTTTGACCGGTATGTTCCGCTAAAAGAGTGTTTAGCATTGTTTTCATTCTTAAAATTTCTTTTGCCTCAATTTCAATATCGGTAGCTTGACCCTTAGCACCGCCCAGAGGCTGGTGAATCATTATTCTTGAATTAGGAAGAGCCAGACGTTTTCCTTTAGTTCCTCCGGAAAGAAGGAATGCGCCCATTGATGCCGCATCGCCAAGACAGATTGTTGAAACATCGGCTTTGATGAGTTTCATTGTATCATATATTGCCATACCTGCCGTTATAACGCCGCCTGGAGAATTTATGTACAACATAATATCTTTTTCCGAATTTTCGCTATCAAGCAACAGAAGCTGTGCAACGATTGAATTTGCAACATCGTCATCAATTTCCGAGCCTAAGAAAATAATCCTTTCTCTTAAAAGTCTTGAAAAAATATCAAAAGACCTTTCGCCTCTGCTTGAAGCTTCTATAACAGTAGGTACATAATCTAAAATTTTGTATTCGTTTATTCCGTACATAAATTTATCCTTTTTTTCTTTTATTATAATATAAAGTTTGAAATTATAAACATAATTAAAACTTAATTCATTTGTTTGAAGCAGAGAATTACGTGTTTAAAAAATAAAGTTGAAGAATATAATTCTTTATTTTAAAATTACCTTATGAAGTCTAATAAATAAGGAGTTTTAACATTATGAAAAAATCAATTAAGGATTTAGGTGACATCAAAGGAAAAAGAGCACTTGTAAGAGTTGATGTTAACGTGCCTCTTGATGAAAACAATAACGTAACGGATGATACAAGAATAAGAGCTATTGTTCCGACTGTTGAAAATTTAACTTCACGCGGCGCAAAAGTTATTTTAATGGCTCATTTGGGACGTCCGAAGGGCGAAGTAAAACCTGAATTTTCACTCGAACCCGTTGCAAAATACATGTCCAAAGTTTTGGGAAAAGATGTACTGTTTGTTAAATCTCTCGTAGGTCAGGGCGCTGATAAAGAGCTTGAAGCATTAAAAGATGGCGGTGTTGCATTATTGGAAAATATCAGATTTTATAAAGCCGAAGAAGCAAAAGATGATGATATGACTTTTGCAAACGAATTGGCAAAACTCGGCGATTTCTACGTTAATGATGCTTTCGGCGCGGCTCACAGATGCCACACTTCAACGGCTAAACTTGCCAAGGTTTTAAAACCCGCGGTTTCAGGTCTTTTAATGGAAAAAGAATTAAGATGCCTCGGCAATGCGCTTGATAATCCGTCACATCCTTTCACCGCAATAGTTGGCGGAGCTAAAGTTTCAACAAAAATCGGCGTTTTGGAAAATCTGATTGATAAAGTTGATAATTTAATAATCGGCGGCGGTATGGCATATACGTTTGTTAAAGCTAACGGCGGAAAAATCGGAAATTCTATTTGCGAAGATGACCAAATGGAAACAGCTCGCGCTATTGAAGCTAAAGCAAAAGCAAAAAATGTCAACCTTGTACTTGCAACTGATGTTCTTGTAACAAATGATTTTTCCGGCAACGGAGAAAATAAAGTGGTTGATGTAAAAGCAATTCCAGACGGTTTTGAAGGTGTAGATGCAGGCCCCGAAACTCAAAAGGCTTTTGCGGATGTTATTAAATCCTCTAAAACAATATTGATGAACGGTCCTGTCGGTGCTTTTGAAAATCCGAAATTTGCGGAAGGAACAAAAGCCGTATTAAAAGCAGTAGTTGAAGCAACTTCTGCGGGTGCTACATCGGTTATCGGCGGCGGAGATTCCGTTAGTGCCGCTAAGAAATTCTGCAAGGCTGAAGATTTTACTCATGTTTCAACAGGCGGCGGAGCTTCCTTGGAATTTATTGAAGGGAAAGTTCTTCCGGGCGTTGATGCGCTTGATGATTAATTAATTTATTAAATATTTGAAATACGGCAGGGAATAAAAATAAATTTGCTGCCGTATTTTTTGTCTGCGGTTGAATTTTATTAATTTATTAACTTTTGTAAAGAAATAAAAGATATAGAGCAATTATTAAAAGCAAATATACTTTATATATATGTAAGACATAAATGAAAACAATCCCAAACCTAAACCATTCCCTTTA
>CADBOZ010000083.1 GCA_902796515.1 uncultured bacterium
GCCCTGGTGGTGGAATCGGTAGACACGTCGGACTTAAAATCCGATGAGGCTAATAACTTCGTGCCAGTTCAAGTCTGGCCCAGGGCAAATATAAAAAACCTCGCATAATGCGAGGTTTTTTATTGAGAATTAAAGTAAGGTTTTTCTCAACTCTTCGCCAGTTTTCGGACTTAAATATGCGGGAGCTACGTCGAATACTGTTATGCAACCCGTCTTTCCCTCTTTGTTTAATCTGTAAACAGCTCTTGCGTATGCAACAAGAACGCTTGATGTAAATTCGGGATTGGAATCAAGTTTTAGCGAATATTCAATAATGTGTTTGGTGTTTTCGCTTGTTTTTCCGCATCTTAGAACAAAGCCTCCGTGAGGAATTCCGGAATGATTTTTATTTAATTCTTCCTGTGATATAAAATGCACCGTAGTATCATAGTCCGCAAAATAATTCGGCATTGTTACTATTTCATTTTCGACTTTTTTCGGATCCGCACCTTCTTTTAATACAACATAACATTCGCGTGTGTGTTTTTGTCTTGTTGTAAGTTCGGGATTTTTTCCGCTCCTGACTTTGTTTAGCGCTTCTTCAACGGGAATTGTGTATTGTTTTGCATCTGCCACACCTTCTATTCTTCTTATAGCGTCACTATGCCCTTGGCTGACACCTTTTCCCCAGAAAGTATAGTCTTTTCCGTCAGGCAGAATTGCATTAGCGTACAGCCTGTTTAATGAAAACAGGCCTGGATCCCATCCTGTTGAAATAATACCGAGTTTTCCCGAGCGTTTAGCTGAATTATCCACATTTTTAAAGTGTTCCGGAATTTTAGCATGTGTGTCAAAACTGTCAACAACATTGAACAATTTTACATATTCAGGTGTTTGTTCGGGCAAGTCCGTAGCGCTTCCGCCGCAAATAATCAAAACATCAACTTTGTCTTTATATTGTTCTATATCTTTTATTGAAACAACTTTTGCGCCCGATTGAGTTTTAATGCTGTTTGGCTCTCTTCTTGTAAATATTGCGGCAAGTTCGCAATCGGGATTATTTTTGATTGCTTTTTCCACACCCCGTCCGAGATTACCGTACCCCAGAATTCCTATTCTCATTATATTCCTCCTATTTAAAATATTTGTTGCATAATAACATATTTTTAACAAAAATTGAATTTTTTTAATGTTAGTATGCTTAATATTTTATAAACAAAGTGCGTGTGCAAACAATTCGCCGACGCTGTGATTATATTTTCTGCCGTCACCCCCCGAAAATAAGTTTTTTATGTGGCTGTGTTTATCGCTATTATCCGAATATGAACGGTTTTCCATCATGATTTTATGTGTGTCTGTATCATGTCTTAAGGGAAAAATGTCATTCATTTGCATAAAACTCGGAAGTTTATCGCTTGCGGAATTAAATGCGAAGAGTGCGGTTTTTATTCTTTTTAACCTTTGTTCGTAGGTTATTCCGCCTCCATAGTTGTCGTTTTCGATTTCTACTCCGGGTGCATAATTTCTGTTATACTTGAATTGCTCACATAATTCTTTTACTTTATCAAAATCATCCCCTGTTATATAATCAGTTCCTGCGTTTAATCCCATATTTTCATACCGGTTAAAATCATCAGTTGATTTCTCTCCTATAAAGCATATTGTTGTTTTACCCGATTTTACTCTTATTTCGTGGAAAATTTCCTGTGCAAGTTTATAATCGGGAAGTGCGCCAACTCCTGTATAATTGCCCATGTCATATCCGCCTATATGTTTTGCGGAATCAACAAACATAGCTTCAAATCCGAGCTTCATTAATTTTGTCATTTCATTAATATAAATCTCAACATGCCTGTCGTTATGCCATCTGAAGTTTTCTTCTCTGTTTGCATATGCTATTTTTAGTTGGTCTTCGGATATTATTGTTCTGAAACCCGTTTTTATTCCTCTGAAATGAGCAAGTGTGTTAAATGCTATAATTTGTTCTTCAGGCGATATCTTATTTTTTATTTCGTTTGATATTATATTTTCACTGTATCCGCAATTTAATTTTATTCCGTAAATTGAATTTTCTTCATTCCCCTTATTATATCCGTCACCGTATATATTCGGGAAAATTTGAGATAAAATTATGCAGTTTGCCCAGGATTTGGCGCTCGGCGGAACTGCGGGCAGTAGCTTTATTGTGTTAATCAGTCCGCAGCAGCATCTTTCTTTGTTCATATTTCCGATAGCTCTGTTATTTATTTCTATATAGTTTGCAAATCTTCCCCAATTATCGCCATAATCGGGTGTTAATATTTTATCGGGAAAAGTCGAGTAAAACTTATCCCCCTCACTCATGGTCATTATTGAATTTACGGCTTCTTTTATACTTCTTTTGGTCAGTTCATACGGCAATATGTTTGAAATCCATTTTTTTTGAAAAGAGCAGCCTATTGATTGATAAAGATGTTTTAATGTAAATTCATCGGTCTTTAGTTCTATACTTTCGCCGTATGCGTTTAATAATTTATTAATGTAATTTTCCATAATTAAAAATTATCCCAATTATAGAAATATTAAATTACACTATCCGGCAATTTTATTATTTCTTCCGTTAAATCAAAGATTATGAGTCTTAAAAGACTTGCGATAACCCGACAATATTACCGGCGATATCCGTTGCTTTTGATATTACTTCTTTGCTTTCCCAGAAATAGTCTTTATTTACATATTCTCTTACTTGTTTTCTTGCCCATGAACCTATTGCTATTCCCTGCGCATCAATGTTGCACATATTTAAAAGCTCGGCTGTTTTTGAATTTGTTCCGCCCGAAACAAGTATCGGTGCATTAAAGCCGAGTTTCCTTATAATATCAGCTGTTGCGACCGCTTGAAGTGTTGTGTTATAGTCATCGCATCCGCCGGACATCGGAGAGCCGTCGGCTTGTATCATTACCTTTTCCTGTCTTATTTTAAACATTTCGGAAAGAATATCTTTTATGTCATTATTGCTAAATGATACTCTGTTTAAAGCTATACTCAAATATCCGTTATAGTTTTTTGATAAAAATTCCCATTTATTATATATTTCATCTTTGTTTGAAGTTGTTATATGAAATTCTATACAGTCCGTATAATCTTTAATCTCATTAAAGTTTTCTTCAAAGTCGACTTCTTTTTGATACGTTTGTATGGCGCCTTCTCTGCAAAACTTCATACATTTTTGACAACCGATGCATTTTGCATCATTGATTTTAAGGGTATCTCCGCAAAAAACTATTGCTCCTTCCTGACAACCTTGCAGACATCTTATACATACGGTGCATTTTGAGGTGTCTATTTTGCATTTAGACATATGCGGATCGTCTTTTGTTCCGATGCTTGCACAAATGCATCCTTCTTTACCCGCTTTTTTAAGTCCTTCTTTAGCGGATAAGATTGCATTTATTGAAGCACTTACGTCAAAAAACTTACACCCTGCAAGAGCGTATATATATACAAATTTTGTTATTGCATCTATATCTTCATTACCTGCGCCGAGTATTAATTTAAAGCAGTTACCTGATTTAATATATTCTTCAAATGATTTTTCATTCATAAATTTACCTCTACCCTGTTAATTTTAACTTTTAGGTTAAATTTATGCAATATATAAACCGATTATGCTTTTAAAATTTCTCCTTCACTCATCAGATATGGCATTTGAGAATTAATAGTGTCTTCGCTTGCAAGAATGGAAACAGTCGGCTTATATGAAAATATATACCTTGCAGCATTTTGAATATCTTGTTTTGTAATTTTATCAATTGATTGCATATATTTATCAATTCTTGATATTCCGTAGGGCTCGGATATATTAATCGAAAGAAGACTTGTTTCACTGTAGGGATTTTGGCACTGTCCTATTACGCTTTGTTTTAATCTGATTTTTGCCGCTTCAAGTTCTTCATCGGATATAAGTTCATTACAGAGCTTTTCGGTGTGTTTTTTAAATCCTTCAAGCGATTTTTTTACATTATCATAGGATTGAACATTTTCATCTTTGTTATCTGTCGTTGTAAGTATTTTCATAGCTAATACGCCTGTGTTTTCAAAAGATTGAACTGACGATGATACGGCGTATGCAAGATTTTGTTTTTCCCTTAAATCCATAAATAACCTTGAATTTGGCGTTCCGCCGAGAACAAGATTAACTATTTCAAATTTTGCTTCATCTTCGACATTTCCCGACATCGGGAATTGATATGTTTTATATATTTGTGCCTGATTTAAGTTATCCGTATCTATAATTATCTGCTTTGTTTGATTTTCTTTAAAAACCGGACTGAATTTTTGTACGTTTTCTTTGAAATTTACGTTCGGTATACTTTGATAATTTATAACATTTTGAACTAAAGCAGGATATTTTTCATAAGGAATTGTGGCTACAATCTTAGAAGATGCCGATTTAAGCAAATCCGTGTAAAATTCTTCTATATCCTGAAGAGTTAATTTATCCAATTCTTTCAACATTGTGTTTTTTGTCGGGAAGTATCCCGGGAATAATCTGTCCAATAAATTTGACCTTGCATCTTTATCGCTTAATTCAAGTTCATTTTTGAGTGCATTTTTTGCAAATTCGAAGTCAACCTCCGTAAATTTCGGGTGATACATAAGCTCATTCATGAGCGCAAGTGTTTGATTTATGTTTTCCGGCAAACAATCCGCACTTATATTTATGGATTTTCCGTCAACAGATATTTCGGAACTTATTCCGTTTAACTCTTTATATCTTGCTATTTCCGTTTTGTTTTTATAGTCCGTTCCGTATTTAAAAATATACTGTAAGACCTTTGGGGCGTTTGGATTTTTCGGTTTAACGGGAGGGGTATCAACCATCCAATTAAATACACAAATATCGGAATTTGTATTATTTACGGCAAGATGTGTATTATTTTGCAATTTATATTGTCTAACGTTTTCTGTTTTGGTTGTGTGATTTCCCGTGAAAGATACCGCAAGTTCTTTTGCTTTTGGTTTCATGGAGTATTTTGAACTTGCGTATTGAGAACTGATTTTTTCGTTACTCATTGATGCGGGATGTAGGACAACAATGGAAATTTTGCTTAAATCAAAATATTTTCTTGCCGCTTGCATAATATCTTCGGGAGTTATTGAATTCAGTATTGAATACATATCAGAGTATGTATTGAGCGAATTTTCCATTAAATTTATACCTATGGAGTCGCAAATATCTTCGCTGTTACACATAGATATGGAATAATTCTTTTTCACGCATCTTTTTAAAGCATTAAAGTCTTCCTGTTTGATTGGTTCCGTTTGTATTTTTTGGATTGCATCATATAAACTATCCAAACCTTTTTGCTCATCATCGGGGTTTAATTCCAAAAGACTCAAAATTGCATACGGGTCATCTTGTCTTAGTCCTACTTTTTGAATATCGAAAACGGCATTTGCGTTCAATTCTTTTAAATCTGAATTAAGTTTTGATGTTGAGAATTGTTTCAGATAGTAATTTATTAATGAAATAATATAAAAATCTTTTGAATCCTTAGGATTTGGCCCGCAAAATGCACTTAAAATATAACTTTTATTTGTTTTGTCAGATTTTATATCTTCTCTTACGGGGGATACTATCGGGGTCATTTCTTCATGGTGTATATTTTCATTAGATTGTTTCGGATTTAAGTTAAAGTTGTCGGAAATAAGTCCGATGACTTCATCGGGTTTAACATCGCCCACAACAACGGTATATAAGTCCTTTGGATTATAATACGTATTATAATGGTTTTTAATTTGATTTTGACTTAAATTTTTAACTGTTTCAATAGAACCTGCAACCAGATTGCCTGAATTGGATTTAATTTGATATAAATTTCTTATAACCTTATCAAAAGCATTTGATACCGGGTCGTCGCCCATCATTGATATTTCCGAGCATATAGGGCCTTTTTCCGCTTCAATTGCATCCAAATCAAAATTGGGTGCGCTTATCATATCGCCCTGTATTTCAATAGCTTTTTTTAAGTTTTCTTTAGTCATCCATGGAGCGGTTATATAGTAATCAACTTTGGCATAGTCGGTAGATGCGTTTGTGCTTGCACCCATCAGACCTGTTAATTTGAATACATCACCGTTTTTAAGTTTAGATGAACCGTTAAATAAAAAATGCTCTATACAATGACTTATCCCCCGAATATCATCAGTTTCGTTTATAGAACCCGCATTAAGAAACGTTTTAACGATTGTTGCTTCGTTTTCCCTCGGCATAATTGCGACTTTTTGACCGTTTGCAAGAGAATACAGATGAATAGCATCTCCTGTCGGTGATTGAATTTGCCCCAGAGCTGTATATTTAGGATTTATATTCGGTCTGAATAAAGGACTGAAAGGATAAACCGTGCTTTGATTATAAAAACTTGCCTGATAAGGAATTGTACCGTAGTTTTGATTTTGAGGGATAACGTTTTGCCCCTGTTGATATTGGGGGTACTGCTTGTTTAAATAATACGGATTAATGTATTGAAAAGACATGTTTTCCCTTTAAACTTATATTATATTTAAAACATCAGCTTTAAAAAACTTGTTACAATTTCGGGCGTAATTTAACAAAAATTAAATATTTGTCGCAAGGCTCGGTGCAATAATTATAAATTCTCTTATTAATTCCTTATCCCATTGTACGCCGGCACCCATTTTTAATATTTCGCATGCCTTATTGAAAGATAATCCTTTCCTGTATGGTCTGTCCGAAATCAGGGCATGAAAAGCGTCCGCTACGGCAACAATTCTTGCCGAAAGAGGAATTTCATCTCCCTTAAGACCGTAGGGATAACCCGAACCGTCAATATGTTCATGGTGGTATTTAACCATAGGAATCAGGTCATGGAGTGATTTATTCGGTTCTAAAACCTTATCCGCACCGATAGACGGGTGTTGTTTCATTATCTCCCATTCTTCAGGACTGAGTGCTGTCGGTTTTCTTAAAACATGCTCGGGGATACCGATTTTACCGATATCATGAAGCAGAGCTCCGAGTTTTATTCTTTCCACTTCTTCGGAAGGCAGATTTATTCTTCTTGCAAGAGCTTCAGAATATCTTGATACGGCTGCACTATGACCTTTTGTGTAAGTATCTTTGGCATCAATTGTCGATGACAGTGATGATACAACATCAAGCAAATGTTCGTATGATGTTATTTTTTCATTATGGAATTTATTAATCAATTCTTCTTCAAGGTTAATTGACGAGTTGCTTGCTCCTATATTTTTTGTAATGATATCAGCATAGCATTTTAAAGCTTCATCATCCCAGAAGTTATAATCTTGAGTCGATACTATTGCGGATTGTCCCGTTTTGTTTTTTCTTCCTTTTGCTATATAGAGTGCCTGTTCCGCCAGTAGCGTTAATTTATCCTGCTTGTTTGCGGAATCGGGATACATTGAAATTCCGCATGAAAATTTCAGTTGTCCTAAATCGTCAAACATTGTACAGGAAAGACTGTATAATAAATATTCACATACATACTTTGCCTGCTCCAGTGATGTATCCGGCATGATGACAGCTATTTCATCTCCGCCGTATCTTCCCAAAATATCGGTATTTCTGACATTTTTTTTGATTTTTTTTGCGGACTCTTTAATTATTTGATCGCCTTTTGCATGCCCCAGCTCAGAATTTATTTCCGAAATATTTGCAATATCAATTATGCAAAAAGCAAGTTCTTTATTATTTGCAAGGCAATGCGATAACTCTCCGGATAAATCTTCCTGTAATTTTTTATGGTTGGAAAGTCCCGTAAGCGAGTCTGTGTCGGTATTTTTATCAACAAGATCCGCCAGTTCTCTGTTTTTATAAAAAACGGCAAAATAATTTGCGGTTAGTTTATATAATTCAAATAAATCATTATTGTTATCGCCGAATATCATTACCCCGAAACTTTCACCGAAGGCAATCAAAGGTATTATGAATGTCGGGCTTGAATTCAGGTAGGAAAGTTTTAAATATTCGCTATCGGTTGTTATTATTGCCTGTTTTGTTTTGAATGATTTAATGATTACATTTTCGTCATCATTTAACATCACTTTGGAATTATATGTTGTGCCTGATTTATCAATTAACTTTATATTTATGTAGTTTGAATTATGATTATAAATTCCAAGTGCGGAAAAATTTATGTTGAATTTTTTGCAAATATTATCATTAATTGCATAGTATAAACGAACAGAATCGTTTTGATTTGTAAATGCTGAATTTAGAGCATTTATTAAATCGGGATAGTTAATTACGGAATTTTTAGCATAGCTGCTTGAATATCCTCCGTATAGCCTGTTGGCGGATGTCCTTGTATTAAGCGGCATGATCTTCGGCATTTCAAAGGGGTTTGAAATGTTTTTCGGATATGAACTTTCCGTATTTGTTAAAATATTTTCGTTTTGAATTTTATTATCCACATTCTACCTTTCGGTATTAATATACTTAATCTAAATCAACTGAATAAAAAAAATGCTATTTTTGTTACAAAAACATAACACTTCTTTACAATTTATTAATTAGCTTTTATTTGTACTGTTTTCAGTTTTGATGTCAGTCCCGAAGTGATTTCTATCCTTCTTTTTGAAATTTTGAACAACTCCGATAAATATTCAATTATTGCTTTGTTTGCCTTTCCTTCAATTGCTTTTTCTTTAATTCTTATTTTTATAAATTCTTCCAAAAATTCAATTGAATTGGATTTGGCTGATGCATTTACCGAAATTTTAAATTTTAAAATCTCTCCGTCTTTGAGTTCATTTATTTTTTTCTTTAAATCATCAAAACTTGTAAAATTGTCAGCCATTTTTATTTAACCAAAATACAACATATAATATACACTAAAAACAATATAAGTTGTATAATGTTTTATAATTGGTATATCGCTTATGGATTTTCAGCAAACTTTTGAGGAAATAAAAGAAGAACTGGTCAAGCAGAAACGTTCCGAACAGGATATTTCGGAGATTGAGGCTGCGTATCTCTGGGCTAAAGAGCTTCATGAGGGGCAGTACAGAATTTCTCAAGAGCCGTATATTGTTCATCCCGTTCAGGTTGCAAAAATTCTTGTTGATTTAAAGCTGGATAAAGATACTATTATTGCGGCTTTTTTACATGATGTGCTTGAGGATACCGAAACACCCGCCTCCGAGATGGAAGAACGCTTCGGAAAAGATGTTGTAAATCTTGTTCAGGGTGTTACGAAATTAGGCAAATATCAGTTTAAATCCAAAGAAGAACGTCAAGCGGAAAATTTCAGGCGTATGTTTATAGCCATGGCGCAGGATATAAGAGTTGTTGTATTGAAGCTTGCAGACAGATTGCATAATATGAGAACACTTTCTTATATGGTACCTGCCAAACAAAAGAAAATTGCTCAGGAAACAATTGATATTTTTGCACCCCTTGCAAATCGTCTTGGTATGGGGAAGATTAAAGCCGAGCTTGAGGACTTGTCGCTCAGATACTTAAACCCCGAAAAATATTACGAAATAGCTAAACTTGTTGCCGAAACAAAAGCGATGAGAGATTCCACGGTAAACAGTTTAATTGAAAAAATTAAGCACGAACTCGATAAACACAAAATCAAGGCAACAATCAAAGGTCGTGCTAAGCATTATTACAGTATTTATAATAAAATGAAAAGATTAAACGTTACTTTTGACCAGCTTTATGATGTTACGGCGGTAAGGGTAATAGTGGATAGCGAAGCTATTTGTTATCAGGTATTAGGTATTATTCATCAGTTGTTTAAACCTATCCCGGGCAGATTTAAAGATTATATTGCGATGCCGAAAGGCAATATGTACCGTTCATTGCATACTTCGGTTATAGGTGCAAAAAATAAGCCTGTGGAAATTCAAATCAGAACCCATAAAATGCATGAAGTTGCTGAATATGGTGTAGCGGCTCACTGGAGATATAAAGAATCCGGCTCAATTAAAGCGGATAACAGGCAGGATGTTCAATTCTCATGGATGAGAAAAGTGATGGAGCTTGATAAAGAGTCTACAGACAGTAAAGACTTTGTTGAAAGCGTCAAATTTGACCTTTTTGCAGATCAGGTTTTTGTATTTACTCCAAACGGTGATGTTTTTGATTTGCCTCAAAATTCGACACCCGTTGATTTTGCCTATAGAATTCACACGGAAGTCGGTCACAGAACTGTAGGAGCTCTTATTAACGGAAGAATTGCCCAGCTTGATACCAAGTTAAAAAACGGTGATATTGTTGAAATCCTGACTTCTAAACAGTTTATGCCTAAAATTGATTGGCTGAACTTTGTGGTAACGAAAAATGCAAGCTCTAAAATAAGACAATGGTTTAAGAAGTTCAACAGAGAAGATAATATTCAGCTCGGCAAAACAAACCTTGAACTTGAGCTTTCAAAGTCTGCATTTGAAGAAATACAAAGAGCGGGCTTTCTTGATAAAACTGCCCGTGAGATGAATTATAAGTCTGCCGATGATTTATATGCCGCAATCGGGTATGGTGAAACAACAATACACAAAGTATTGAATGTGTTGAAAAAATTTGATACGCCAAAATCGAATGAAGAGCTCGCGGAATCTCAAAATCAAGGTGTTCAACGCAAGCAAAAGAGTAAAAAGAATGATATAATAGGATTGGAAGGATTACTCTGGTCGCTTGCAAAATGCTGCTCTCCTATTCCGGGCGAACCTATAGTCGGCGTTGTTACCCGTTCCAAAGGTGTAAGTGTCCACAGACTTGATTGCAAGTGTTTGTCAAATGTTGAAGTTGAACGCATGATTGATATTAAGTGGTCTGATAGCATTGCTAAATCAATTTATACTGCTCATATAAGAATAGAATGCCTTGATCGTTCCGGTATTTTGAGAGATATATTGATGAAAATCGGAGATTTAGGTATAAATATTATATATACCAACACCTATCTAAAAGGAAGAAAATTCGGTATAATAGATATAGGTATCGAATTGGACTCAATTGATACTTTGAAAAAAGTTATACTCGGTATTCAATCGCTTGCGGATGTGTTCTCGGTAAGACGATTGCAGCAAAAAGAGAATTTGGTTCAACAAAAAACCTCAAAAAGAAAAATTAAAAAGACAGTAAATAAGGATAAAAAAGAGTAAAATGGATGTTTTAAGAGAAATTGACGTTAACAAAAATTTAGCCGTAGCACTGGGATTTTTTGACGGTATTCATTTGGGTCATAAGAAAATCATAACGACGCTTGTTCATGAAGCTCAAGCACGCGGAATTGAATCTGCAGTTATAACCTTTGAAAAAAATCCTGCAAATTATTTTAATGAAACAGAAACACCTTGTATTCAAAGCTTTAAAGATAAAGAAATATTGCTTGAAGCATTGGGTGTTGACTATTTATACGAACTTGATTTTGAACAATATAAAGAACTTAGTGCGGAAAATTATCTTGAAGATGTTCTTGTTAAGAACTTTTCACCTAAGCTGGTTGTTGTGGGTTATAACCATACATTCGGCAAGGATAAAAGCGGAAACAGTGCATTTTTACAAAATAATTCTTCAAAATATAATTATGAATGCATAGTTATTCCCGAACAAAAAACAACAAGCGGTTTTACGGTAAGTTCGTCCGAAATACGCGAAAATGTTAAAAAAGGAAATCTTCCTGCCATTAAACCCATGCTCGGAAGAAATTTTTCAGTAAGAAATTCGGTTATTAAGGGAAACAAGATGGCAACTTCTCTGGGATATCCTACAGCAAATATTATATGGCCCGATAGCATGGTTAAGCTTCCTTACGGTGTATATTTTGGTTTTACGCAGCTAAAAAATAAAATACAGCCGACATTGATTTCATGGGGTGTGCGCCCGACGCTTACCGACGGGAAAACGGAAATGATTGAAGCACATATTTATGATTTTAACGAAAACCTTTACGGAAAAATTATAAGCGTTATTTTTTCAAAAAAATTACGTCCCGAAGAAACTTTTGCGAATGCGGCTCAGCTAAAAAACAAAATAAGAGCCGATTATGCGGAATTTCAAAAATGGGCTAAATCGCTTCTGTAATTTTATATTTCTTAATAATTAAGTATTTTGCTTTATTTAGTCGTTTGAATGTGCTATTATGTTCTTCCTATGACAAATCATGTATTGTTAAGTTTTTAAAAATATAGAGAATTTGCTAGCAATATTTTCAATTTACATGTTTTTATAAACTTGTGTTAGTGAGGAACCGGTTGTAGATGAAGATAGCTTCAATTAACAGCAATAGCAACAATAATAGCCGACATAAACAAAATTTTACAGGAGTTTCGGATACGCTTGTTAAATTCTGGCAGGCTGTTGATACCGGCGGTCGTGCCGCGCAATTTACTGTTGAAGACATGCTGGGTACTAATTTGCCGCGTTCATATAAAGGCGCAATGGCAGGATATAAATATACAAAGCAAATTAATATACTTGCGCTTTTGCAGGAAGCTGTAAGGGAATTTTTAACCGGCCCTACAATGTGCTTGATGCCCGTTGCAATCTTAAAAGTTGCAAAAAAATCCATGGGTGAATCCGCAAATACGCATATAGAAAATATTAACAATCTTTCTTATTTAATGAAGAATACACAATTTACATCATCCGATACATTTCAAAAAGATTTTATAACAAGAGTTGTTGATGATGCTATCGTTAGTACTGCGGGTTTACAAACCGCAGATAAAAATGAAGTATCCGAGCTTACTAATTCAATTATAAAATATACTGAATTTGCGGGAAATAAAAAAGACAAGAAAGCTCTGCTTTCGGAAATTGAAGAAAAATTTGAAGCTATTATTAAAAAGCATAAAGCGGATTATTCAAATACTGATTTTTCGGCTGCTAAGTACTCTCTTTCTTCTCACAGCAAGGGCGGAACTAAATTTAAAAATTATGTTGATTATACAGTTAACTTTGCAAAAGATTTCTCTAAGAAATATTTGAAAGACGGAAATATTGCCGAAGCTTCAAAGCAAAATATCGATGAATTTAAAAAATCCTGGCTTGGCAAAAGAGCGGTTGTTGTGGCTTGTATGATAGGAATAACCGGTTTTGCGATGTCTTTTATCCCTAAATTGTATACATTTGTTTCGGGAAGTATTAATCCAAATGCAAAAGATATCTATAGCGAAGCTCAAAAGAAGGACAACAAGGGAGGTATTAGCGCATGATAAAACCTCTTTCTTCTTGTAAAATTGTTCAAAATGTGGGTAATGCTGTAAATAAAGGTTTTAGCATACTGGGATCGAAAATCGCAGACAATAACGGCGGGTTTGATAAGTTTATTAAGAAATTTGAGCCGACGGGTGCAAATAATTCTTTTCTCGGACTTGTTACCCTTATGGTTTGTATGGTTATTACTCCCAGAGTTATAACTGCAGCCAGAAGAAATCCTGATAACAAAGAAGCTACAATGGATGAAATAAAGGAAATTTTATTCAGAGATATTCAAACGGTTCTTATAATATTATTTTCTCTTAAATCAATTGATGCTCTTGTAGGTCGTATTGCTTCAAAAATTAAAGGGCTTCCGATGACTACAAAACCTTATAAAAAACTTTTTGAAACAACTAAAAAGGGTTTTGAAGGTATAAAAGAAAAAGGAAGAGAAATTTTATTTCATCCTCTGCAAAAGCTTAAAACATTAGGTAAAAATGTCTTAGACACTCTTCATCCGACAGGCGGTGTAAGAAAATATTCAAATGATGAGTTTATTCAAAAATATTCCGGATATTCTTCAATTGATGAAATAAAAAAGATGTTTGAAGAAATAAAGAAAAACGGCGGAAAGCCCGATAAAATTTTTAATAATGTTATGTCAAGCATTATTAAAAAACAAGAAAATATTATAAAAACTCAAAATGAAATTGCTCATGCCGGTTTCTCAGGTGTAACAAGCAGACCGGCAAATATTCTCACATCTCTTAAGTCTGTTAAAGATGCAGGGCTTGAAGGTCTGAATAATCCTGATTTAGACAAAAACGTTCAGGAATTAATTATAGATTTCTTTAAAGATTCAAATAACAGTCTGGTGCTGGGCGGCAAACGCTTGGGTGCAGCCTTAAGAACCGGTGCTCTGGGTCTTGAAATCGGATATCTTGGTTTCGGGCTTCCCGCTTTAAATCAAAGAAGATTGGAAAAGAAATATTTAAACAGTGATAAAAGAATTAAGATTAAAGAAAAATATATTTCCGATGCAACTTCACCGTCTTTTATAAAAAACAATATTAAAGCGCATGAAGTAAATTTATATAATAATTTTATGAGTAAGAAAAAGTAACCTGTCATATTTTGTTGTAATATTGGTTTATTCATAATAAAATTTTCATTGTGATATTTATTTAATTGAGGAAATTATGATAGAAACTATATTATCGGCATTGGCAGGTTGGATTCAATCGGTTATTGAAGCATTTGGCGGTTGGGGTGTTGCTTTTTTGATGGCTGTCGAGTCTTGTAATATTCCTCTTCCGTCCGAAGTCATACTTCCATATGCAGGATATATGGTTACAAAAGGCGTGTTTTCAATTCATACCGCAGCGATTTTCGGTGCATTGGGATGTGTTCTCGGTTCTATTCCGTCTTATTACATCGGGTATTTTGGCGGAAGAAAATTTATTGAAAAATACGGCAAGTATATTCTTGTTTCTCATCACGACCTTGAAGTTGCCGATAAGTGGGTTGAAAAGTACGGTGACTGGTCGTTTTTTATTTGCAGAATGCTTCCTGTGGTAAGGACTTTTATTTCGCTTCCTGCCGGAATTTTAAAAGCTAAAAAAAGATTTTTCTTTACCTTTACCTTTTTGGGTTCTCTGGTATGGAGTTATGTTCTTGTGTATGTCGGAATTAAAATGGGTGAAAATACGGAAGCTCTAAAACATATCTGGCATAAGTTTGATGCGCTAATTATTGCAGTATGTCTTGTTCTTGGTGCAATTTATATTGTAAAACATATTAAACATTTTAAAGAAAGCTAATTTTTAAAGCTGAGTTCTATCTCTTCTAGGGTTTTTCCTTTGGTTTCGGGAACGACAAACTTAATAAACAGTATTGATATCAGACAAATAAAAACAAAAATCAGAAATGTTTGACATCCTCCTATTTTATTTAAAAGAATAGGGAATAGAAACGTAATCGTAAAATTAAAGATAAAATTTGCAACTATTGAAATGCTCATAGCAAATCCGCGATATTTTAAAGGGAAAATTTCGGATATGATTAACAATGCAACGGGGCCGAGCGACATTGAAAATGATACAATGTATATTGCACAAAAAATTATTGCAAGATATTTCATTACGGATATATCCGATACAAATACAAAAGATAATATAATAAGACTTGTTGTCATTCCCGTCAGTCCGATATATAAAAGCGGTTTTCTTCCGAGCCTATCGACAAAGGCTATTGCAACAAACGTCATTAAGAAATTAATTAAGCCTATAAAAATAGTGAAAAACAGGACATCTTTGTCTGAATTGAAGCCCAGCGACTTAAAAATTGTCGGTGCGTAGTATATAATTGCATTAATCCCCGTTGCAATTTGTGCAAACATCATACCTATTCCTATAATTAAAGGTTTAATTAATTTCTTGAAATCTTTTTTGATATCCGTTTTTTCTTTTGAAATTGAAGCATTTATGTTTTCAATTTCTTTTTCGGGATTTTGAATTTGAGCTTTTAAAAGTACTTTTCTTGCTTCGTCTGTTTTATTTTTAAGAATATAAAATCTTGGAGTATCGCTTTGAAACAGCATTCCGCAAAATAAAATTATTGCCGGAAACATCCCAAAACCGAGCATTAATCTCCAATTTAAAACATGCGAGGATAATATATAATTCACAAAGTATGATAGCAAAATTCCGAAAGTTAAAGCAAGCTGATAAAATGAAACAATACTGCCCCTTTTTTCCTTGCCGGATATTTCGCTTAAATACAAAGGACTGGCAAAGCTTACAATTCCGACTCCTATACCGATTGCCATTCTTGAAATTACCAGTTGAATAAGATTATTCGATATAAAACATCCTAATGAACCCGTAAAGAAAATAAAACCGGCAAATATAAGGATTTTTTTTCTCCCCGCTTTATCTATTAAAATACCGTTTATAATTGCGCCGATGATTGCACCTATTGAAACGGCGCTTACAATCAGTCCGCTCTGAACATGGGTTAGATTGAATGTTTTATTTATAAAAAGCAATGCTCCCGATATAACTCCGGTGTCGTATCCGCTTAAAAAGCCGCCGCAAGCGGCTACAAATATCATTAAATAAAACAGAAACTTATTCATTTAAGTATTATAGCAGTTTTATTTATTAAACGTAAGCTTTTTACAATTTGACAACCCGTAAAAATAATGATATCTATTTATAATAGGAAATGGCGGGGTTTGGTAAGGTGCTTAATGGAATTAAAAAAGTTAATACAAAAAAGCTGAGAACTTCGCTGTTTGCATTTTCTCTTATTGAAATTATGCTTTCTTTAATTATTGTTTCAAGTATTCTTGCAGCTTTTGCTCCTATAGTTTCAAGAAAAATGAATTCCAAGGTAATTGAAGTTGCGGCTACGGCATCTTTTTCGAAAAATTGTGCAGATAAATACACAAGTGATTGTACATTGTGTACGTCTAAAGCTTGTATTTCCTGTAAGCTAGACAGAAAAGCTCCCGAAGGTAAGTATCTGGATGTTGATGCATGTCGATATAAGGCTTGTACCGATTTATTTTCGGATTGCTTAACCTGTGCTCATGACAGGTGTATGTTGTGTATTGCAACAAAATATATAGATGCGCAAGGCAAATGTACCGCTTGCGGTTCTACATCCACTTATGTGTGTGACGGTGTGTTTAGATGTGATGTAAGTTGCAAAACATGTTCAGGCAGCGGATTGAGCTGTAAAACATGCAATCAGGGATATTATTTAAAGAATGTTTCAGGTACCGTTAAATGTGTTGCCTGTTCAAGTGCTGTTTCAAACTGTGTGAGCTGTACCGAAGCCGGTGTATGTACCGGATGTGCTTCGAATTATTTCCTCTCAAACGGTACATGTAATGCCGGATTGTAAAATATAATCAGGGATTATAGTTCTTTTTAATAATACTTTCATTTAATGTTCCCGTATTAAATAACAAACCGGCCTGCGCTATATTGTATTCTTTTACGGATTCAACATAACCTATTCTTGCTTCGGTAGCTTCCGTTTGAGCTTGAATAACATCAAGAAGCGTTCCTTGTCCCTGATTAAATCTTCCCATAGCAAGATTTATACTTTCTGTTGTGTAATTCATCCTGTTTTTTGACTCTGATATTTTTTTCTTGCAAAAATATGCTGACGAATATTCGGATATCAAATTATCTTTTATCCTTCTTAAAGTATTTTCCATTTCTAATTTTTTTACTTTAATTCTTTCGTTTTGCGCTTTTATTTTAGTGTATGTTCCGACTCCTAAATTTTCTCCCGGCATCCAGCTGATATATAGCGCTGTTGTATAGTTCGGCTTTACCGAATGATTTATAGTACCTTGAAATTGCTGTTGATAATCAATGTAAGGTTTTGGTATAAAATCGGTTAATATGATATTTTTTTGTTGTTTTTCGTATGAAATTAAATCTTTATATGATTTTAAATCTTCTCTGTTTGCTATCGCAAGCTTAAAATATTCCTCAAGTTCGGTTTTTTCGTCCGTTAACTCTATCGGTTTTATATCATCTTCAAACGGCATCAGAGCTGTCTCAACATTAATTCCCATAATATTTGAAAGATTTGCCTGTGCTTTTCTGAATTGGTTCAGGGCTGTTAAAAGTTTTACTTTTGCCTGTGCTGCTTCGGATTTTGAGCGTATTACGTCGAATTTTGTTCCGTAACCGACATAATACATGTTGTTTGCCTGAGCAAGCTGGGCATTTCTTTCTACAAGATTTCTTAAAAATATTTCTATATTGAGCTTTGCAAGAAGAAGTTCGTAGTAGTACCTTGTTGCATAATAGATAGCCTCGCTTTTTGAATACTTGTATTCATGATTTTTGGATTTTTCAAAATATTTTGCTGCCCGTGCTTCAAATATTTGCCTTCCGCCTTCGGTTAATCTGTGTTCTGCTGTTATATTTACGGATATTGCAGTTTCGTGAAACCTGTCCCTTAGAACACCTCCTACAAGGAATTGACCCCTAAAATCGCTAATATATGAATCGGTATAAAGAAGCGGGAGAAATTTTGATACTGCGTTTTTGTATTGATATTTTGATACTTTGTAGTTATGGTAATCTATTTTAACGTCGAAATTGTTTGCTAAAGTTATATCTAAGCATTTATCAAGGCTTATTTCAATATAATCGTTTTTTATTTCATTTTTAATAAATTTTTCTATATTTACATCTTTTACATATTTTTCAAAAAATTCGCTCAATGTCATTTGTGTGTGGTACGGCATTTCAACAGGGCTTTCAAAAAGTTTTTCTTCTGCCGATACATTAATTTGAAATATTACAATAAGAATGTATATGAATATTTTTCTCATTCAAATATGATATATAAATTGAAAAAATATAATAATGTCTTTAAGACTTAATACTTTTGTGATAAATTGTAAATGAGATTAATAAGGATGAATAAATGAGTCAAAATGAAACTTTAACAACACTTGAAACGGTGTATGATGCAAGAAAAACCGAAAAAGATATTTATAAATTCTGGGAAGATAATGAATATTTTAAAGCCGATAACACGACATCAAAAGAAACATATTCAATTGTTATTCCTCCGCCGAATGTTACGGGCGTTTTGCATATGGGTCACGCTCTTGACGGTACTTTACAGGATATTTTAATCAGATATAACAGGATGTTATCTAAAGAAGTACTCTGGATGCCGGGATGTGACCATGCGGGTATTGCAACTCAGAATGTCATCGAAAAAAATCTGGCAAAAGAAGGTCTTACGCGCCATGATTTAGGTCGTGAAAAATTTCTTGAAAAGACATGGGAATGGGCAAACACTCATAAAAACAGAATATTAGAACAGTTTAAACTTTTGGGTGCAAGTTTTGATTTATCAAGAAAAAGATTTACGCTTGATGAGGGATGTTCCGCTGCGGTTAAAAAAGTTTTTGTTGATTTATATAATAAAGGTTTGATTTACAAAGGAAGTTACATTGTTAACTGGTGTCCGAGATGCCAGAGTGCAATATCGGATATTGAAACAAATTATGAAACAGAGCCAGGACATCTTTGGGAAATATCTTATCCTCTTAAAGATGAAATGGGCGCAATTGTTATAGCTACAACACGTCCCGAAACTATGTTCGGAGATGTTGCAATTGCCGTAAATCCGACTGATTATAAATATAAAGATTTAATCGGAAAGCAATGTGTTTTACCTCTAACGGGAAGAGTTATTCCTATTATAGCGGATGAATATGTTGATAAGTCATTCGGAACGGGTGCTTTAAAAATTACTCCGGCGCATGACCCGAATGATTTTGAAGTCGGAATCAGACACAATCTTCCTCAAATCAAAGTTATCGATGAAAAAGGCTGTATGATTGCAAATGAGTATGTTCCCCCTCAAATTCAAGGTTTAACAAGAGAAGAAGCAAGAGAAAAAACAGTTAAAATGCTTGAAGAGCAACAGGTATTAGTAAGAATTACAGATCATGTTCATAATGTCGGCAAATGTCAAAGATGCAATACTACAATTGAACCTCTTTTATCAAGACAATGGTTTGTAAAAATGAAGCCTCTGGCACAACCCGCTATTGAAGCTGTTAAATCGGGAAAAATTAAATTCATTCCCGAACGTTGGGAAAAGAATTATTTGATGTGGATGGAAAATATCCGTGATTGGTGTATTTCACGACAATTGTGGTGGGGACATCAAATTCCTGCATACTATCACAATAAAACAGGCGAAATGGTTGTAGCGACAGAAAATCCCGACCCGAACAATTATACTCAGGATACTGACGTTCTTGATACATGGTTTTCTTCGGGTTTATGGCCTTTTGAAACAATGGGTTGGCCTGACGTTAATTCGGCTGATTTTAAGAAATTCTATCCTACAAACACTCTTGTAACAGGATTTGACATTATTTTCTTCTGGGTTGCTAGAATGATTACAATGGGGCTGGAATTTACTAAAAAACCTCCGTTTTCAACAGTATATATCCACGGGCTTATAAGAGATGAACACGGTCAAAAGATGTCAAAATCAAAAGGAAATACAATTGACCCTGTTGATTTGATTGAAAAGTACGGATGCGATGCTTTAAGGTTTACCTTAACATATCTTTGTACCTATGGCGGTCAGGATATTAAAATCAGCGATGAAAAATTTGAATTCGGAAGAAATTTTGCAAATAAAATTTGGAATGCTTCACGTTATGTACTGATGAATATAACAAAATCCAAAGATGAACTTGAGTTAGATTTGAACAATCTTACAATTGCGGATAAATGGATTTTAAATGAGCTGAATAATACGGTTAAACTCGTTAATGAAAATCTTGAAAATTACAGAATCGGTGAAGTTGCTTCTATTTTATATGAATTTTTCAGAACAAAATACTGCGACAGATATATTGAATTATCTAAAATTGAAAAAAATGAAGCAGTATTAGTATATGTTCTTGACAATTTCTTAAGATTGCTCCATCCGATTATGCCGCATATAACAGAAGCTATCTGGCAAAAAATGCCGATGAATAAAGAAACTTCAGCTATCCTAAATGCAAAGTATCCGATGTATAATCCCGAATTTGAATTTGGTTCGGATGCGGAAAAAATGGATATTGTTTTTGAAACAATTAAGTCCTTAAGAAACATAAGAGCAGAATTTAATATCCCGCTCGGCGCAACAATTGATATTATTATTGACAATAACGAAGAATTGTATAAACAAATTATTCCTTACTTGGCAAGGTTAGCAAAAGTTAATTCGGTTAAATTTGAAAAAGAGAATAATTCAAAAAAGAGCGCTGTTTGTACCGTTCTTGATACAAAAATTACAATTCCTCTTGAAGATTTAATTGACATTAATCAAGAAATTGCACGTCAAAATAAAAAAATCGAAAAACTTATGCCGGAATTAAAATCTATTGAAGGAAGATTAAATAACGATAAGTTTGTGTCCTCTGCTCCTGCTGACGTTGTCGAAAAGACTAAAGTAAGAAAAGCGGAGCTTGAAGCTGAAATCGGATTAATTAAAGAAACTATAGCAAAGCTTTCATAATTATTTTAATATTTTATAATATAAAAAGTGCCTTGATATAATGTATCAAAGCACTTTTTATATTTAGACCGTTTTTTTAAACCATTGCGGGTTTATTTTCCTGTTCAAGCTGAAGCGTTATTGTTGTAACGTCACAAACGCTTGCAGGGCCAAAGTATTGAATTGCACCAGGGAAAATATAACAATCATTCATTGCCCATTTTTCTCTGTGGCTTTCTAATGCCTTGAATACAGGCCCGTCAAGTTCTACAAGAGCTTTTTTAATAACAGGTTTCATTTCGCCGTGTCTGCGTTCCATATTCATCATCATTGTTAGAGGCACACCGCCTGCAACCCATTGGCTTGCCGGTTTTGTTGTATTTTTAATTGATGATAAATAACCTGTTAAACCTGACTGGATAAGCGCAAAAGCATTGTATCCCAGTGAATAACAGTAGTCAGCATCAAAATTAGACGGAGCTGCGCATCTTCCTTCGTATCCGAAGAAATGAGCCTGATCGGAGAATTTTCCGTTAAATTTACCTTGTTTTTTCATATCGGCTAATTTAACTTTAATCATTTCAATTAATAATTTTTCCGTTTCAATTTTTGAAACCTGAACATTTCCGTGAGGATCTCTGTCCATTAATAATTGAGCTTTGATTTGAGAAGGCAGAGAATTGAATAATTTTGCACTCTTTTCATCCAGTTTGGATGTTATAATTTGATATTTTTCATCTTGTGAAGCATTTTGATAGTTTGCATCTTTTTCTAATCCAGCAAGAAGGTCATTCAATGATGCTATCATTATCTTCATTTCGGGGATAAATTCAATTAATCCTTCAGGAATTAAAGCTATACCGAAATTTTTACCCATTTCGGCACGACGTGCAATAATATCTGCCATATAGCTTACTATTTCGTCAAGCGATTGTTTTTTTGCTTCAACTTCTTCGCCGATAAGCGTTATATTCGGTTGAGTTTGAAGTGCTGCTTCAAGGCAAACGTGAGATGCGCTTCTTCCCATTAGCTTAATAAAGTGCCAGTATTTTTTAGCCGAATTAGCATCTCGCTGTATATTTCCGATTAGTTCGGCATAAGTTTTTGTTGCCGTATCAAAACCGAATGAAATTTCAATCTGGTCGTTTTTAAGGTCGCCGTCGATTGTTTTCGGGCATCCGATAACGCTTATTCCCGTATTGTTTGCTTTCATCCATTCCGCAAGCAAGCAAGCATTTGTATTTGAGTCATCGCCGCCTATTATAACAATAGCACCTATGTTTAAGTTTTTACAAACTTCTAATGATTTTTTAAATTGTTCTTCCGTTTCAAGTTTGGTTCTTCCGGAGCCTATTATATCAAAACCGCCTGTATTACGGTAATTATTCATTATTTCGTCCGTTAATTCCGTATATTTTCCGTCAATAATACCCGATGGGCCTCCAAGAAAACCATAGAGTTTGTTGTTCGGATTTGCAGATTTCAGAGCATCGTATAATCCGGCTATAACATTATGTCCGCCCGGAGCCTGTCCGCCTGAAAGAATTACTCCGACGTTGATTGTTGAAGTCGAAAGGTCTGAACCTTGATTTGAAAATTTTGCAATAGGTTCGCCGTATACATGCGGGAATAATGCTTTAATTTCTTCTTTATCGGCAACAGCTTCCGTTTTTTCTCCGAAAGTTAATTTGATATTATTTATGCCGTTTGCCAATACACCCGCAAGTTTTGGTTTATATGCCTGTCTTTCTCTTTGAAGAGGTGAAATTTCTCTCATAATATTCTCCTTATACTTTTTCTTTATTATTGCATGAAAAAATTTATTTATTGAACTTTTATGCTTTCATCCAAATATTTAATCAGAGGATAAATAAAGAATTCAATTATACGGCGTTTGCCGATTTTTATTTCATTTGTTGTTGTCATACCTGTTTTAATTGTTTCTTCTTTTCCTTCAACCATAAGTGTTGTATTTAGTATTTTTATATATACTTCATACACGGGCCCCATTTTTTCATCTTCAATACTGTTCGGTGATATGCTTATAACTTCGCCGTTTAAAAGACCGTATTTTTGAAAGTTATATGTATCTATTTTAATTGAAACAGGCATATTGTTTTGAACAAAACCTATGTCCTGGTTTAATACTTTTGCTTTGATTTTAAGCTTTGCATCTTTCGGCACAACTGACATTAATTTTTCGGCAGGTGTTACAACTCCTCCGATTGTATGCACAAATATCTGACCTATATAGCCGTCAACAGGTGAAACAAGTATTTGTTTTTGTTTTTGAATTTGCACACGTTTGTTTCTTATTGCCACAAGTGAAGCATTTAATCTTTGAGCTTCGTGAGATAATACTTTGATGTTTTCCGCATTTTCATCATATTGTGCGGAGGGGATAATATCTCTTACCGCACTCAGTCTGCTTTGCTTTTCTCTTGCATATGATAATCTTGTCCTTATTTGAGCAATCTGCTCATGCAGCATATGTTCTTCTTCGTCTAAATTATTCAGTTCAAGTCCGGGTTCGTATTCTGCGGGAGATACAATTGCTACAACCTGACCTTTTTCGACGTAATCTCCTTCTTTGACTTTTACTTCCGTTACAACACCTTTTTCAAGCGATTGAACAAGTTTTTCTTCGCCATCCGGTATTATCATACCGCGAGCGGTTATTACGACATCAACTTTACCAAAATACATCCAGAGTGATGCTATTAGCATAAAAATTATAATTGTCCAAAAGACGGTTTTTCCGAGAGGGTTAACGGGGCTTTCTTCAATTTCTGCCAGAACCGGTTTAAACTCATGGGCATCATTTTCTTCTTTAAATAAGAAAAATCTTTTTATCATATCAAATAATTTCATCATTTTCTCCTAACCGGCCTGTGCCATGGAAAGATTTCTGTAGTAACCTTCCTGATTAATAAGTTCATCGTGTGTTCCTACCTGAACAATTTGTCCGTTGTCAAAACAATATATTAAATCGCAATTCCTGATTGTTGAAAGTCTGTGCGCGATGATAATGGTTGTTCTGCCTTTTGTTATCATGTTCAAATTATCTTTAATTATTTTTTCGGATTCATAGTCAAGAGCTGATGTTGCTTCGTCGAAAATTAAAATCTTAGGATTTGTAATAAGCGCTCTTGCGATTGCAATCCTTTGTTTTTGTCCTCCCGACAGACTTGAACCGCGTTCCCCTACCTCTGTATCATAGCCTTTCGGAAGTTTTGATATAAATTCATGTGCGCCTGCAACACGAGCCATATTTACAATTAGCTCCATTGAAGCATTGGGTCGGGGAAGCGCTATATTGTCCCTTATTGTACCCGAAAAGAGGTAATTTTCCTGAAGCACGACACCTATATTTGTTCTTAACCAAACGGGGTTGATATTTCTTATATCTATGCCGTCAATATAAATCGTGCCTTCGGTTGTATAATATAATCTTTGAATTAGTTTTGTCATTGTGGATTTTCCGCTTCCGCTTCTTCCGACAAAACCTATTCTCATTCCGGGTTCTATATGAAAATTAATGTGATTTAAAACAAGAGGAGCATCAACATTGTATCTGAATGACAGATTTTCCGCTTTAATATCGCCTTTAACTTCGCTTAATGTAATTGCATTTCCGGATTGCATTTCAAGAGGACTGTTCAGGATATCTCCAATCCTATCCACAGCTAACAGTGCCTGTTGAAATTCATTCCAAAGATTAACAAGTCTTAGCATAGGCGCTGAGAATTGGCCGGCAAACATTTGAAATGCTATTAACTGACCTATTGTAAGCTTGTTTTCGATAACGAGCATTACACCGAGGTATAGTATTGATATTGTCATTAATTTTTGGAACAAGCCGGATAATGAGCCTGTAAAATTGCCCATTATAGCAAGGTTGAAGCTTGATTTTAAATATTGACCCAGTTTATCTTCCCATTTTCTAAACATTGAACCTTCAACGGCAAGGGATTTAACCGTTTGAACACCTGTTACCGACTCAACAAGATAAGAATTTGATCTTGCTCCCATCTGGAATTTATCTTCCAGCCTCTTTCTTAATTCAGGTGTAATTGAAAGGTATAATATAGCAGTCAGTGAAACAAACCCGAGTGCAACAAGGGTTAATTTAACGCTATACATTAACATTACAACGATGAATACAATAGAGAAGAATGAATCGATTAAAACAGAAACACATTTATTTGTGATAAATTCTCTTATTGTATCAAGCTCTCTGACTCTTGCTACAATGTTACCTACCTGTCTGTTTTCAAAATATACGAAGTACAATCTGAATAGGTGTCTGAACAGTTTAGCTCCGAGCTTTGCATCAACTTTATTCGTTGTATGTATAAAAATATAGTTTCTTGACAGGTTTAAGAGAAATTCAAATAATGAAACGGCTAAAAATGCAAAACCCAATACATTCAGGGTTGATATTGTTCTGTGTACGAGGACTTTATCAAGTATTACCTGTGTAAACAGAGGTGTTACCAATCCGAATAATTGAATTACAAAAGAACCCAAAATTACGTGGCCTATAATTGCCTTATATTTTAAAATCTCATTAAAAAACCATTTAAAGCCGAATTTTGCATCGCTCACCGCCATTTTATGTCTTAAAAGGATGATTTCAGGATGTATTTTATCCTGCAATTCGGATATGTCAATAGATTTTGGTTGATTTTCATACGGAAGAAGGTATAATGCCCTCTTTTCGTCTTCTTTTATTCCCAGAAGTATTGCATAGCAATCTTCTTCTTTCATTCTGATTATTGCGGGAATCGGGTATTTGGGAGAAATTTTTTCAATGGGAATATTTTTTTGTTTTACTTTAAAACCAGCGTTTTTAGCTATTCTGACTAATTCTTCGGGTGCTATATCCGTTGTTTCAATGCCGTATTCTCTAACGACATTTCTCATATCAATATCGGTCTTGTTCATTTTAGCAACAATATCAAGTGCCACAAGACCTGTATTCATCCTATTTTTAATATTTTCTTCTTCTTGAACAGCTTCTTCTTGAATATTTTCTTCTTTTGCCATATTTAATCCTTAAAATTATTAATATTCGGTTAAGGTTTTAATTCCTTTTATCATTGCATCATACGTTACCGATGTTTTAATCTTTTCGATTTCCGCTTCAAGCAGTTCTATTTTTGCATCGTTAACCTCGATTGCGCTTATGAGTTTGCTTTCTTTCAACCTTTTTTTGGAGTTGTTTTTATCTTTTAACTCGCTTACCATTTTTTCCGCCGAGTCATTTTGTTCTTTCAAATAGATGAGATTATTTCTCATTGAGCCGACTCTTGTCATCCATTCGCCGACCGCCTTATCTCTTTCCACCATAACTTGCTGGAGTTCAAGTGTAGTTCTTTTAATATCCGAATAATTCTTTAATCCGTCAAAAACAGGCATTGAAAGAGTTCCGCCTACGGAAAAGTTTGAAGGGCCTAAATCACTATATACATCAGGGTAGCTGGAAAAATCCGACCCGTAAAGATAGTATCTTGAATATGCTGAAACTTTTGGCAAGTTAGTTCTTTTAACTACTTTTAACTCAAGTTGTTTCTTTTTGATTTCAGAATCATAGTATTTCCAGGTGACTGTTTTTGTGTAATCTTTAACTTCCATCGGGTTAAAGCTTTCGAACGGAAAATCTTTTATTTTTAAATTATCAACATCATATTCTTCACCTGTGTAAAAACCAAGCCAGCTGAGTGATTCCGACATCATTTGTTTTAATTCGGAGAGTGTCTTTTTGGATTTTTCCAATTTAAACGTTCTGTCATTTAAGTCGGTTTTAGATATTTGTTTTGCCTTATCAAGTCTTTTAAACATTTCAAGATTATTTTGATTTAAGGCGTGTATTTGATTGTTTAAATCAAGTTGTTTTTTTGCAAGAAGAACTTTTGTATATGTATCAATTAGTGTTAATTCGAGCTCTTGCAGGGCTTTTTCTTCTTTTAATTTTTTAGATGTTACATCTTCTTTTGCCCTGTCAAGGTTTCCTTTTCTTACTCCAAAATCAAAAACGTTATAGGACAATGTTATACCTAAAACCGATTGATACCTTGTGTAAGGGTTAATAAAAGCTTCTCCTATAGACATAACCGTTGTATCACGGACATCTCTGTAGTTTTTTGTATACTCGGTACCCATCATAAACCCGAGCTTTGGAAAATATTCACTCCTTGCACCCATTATGCCTGTTTTTGCAATTTGCGTTTCAAGGTTTGCCAGTTTTAAATCATAAGCATGGTCTTTTGCTTTGGCAAAAACGTCATCAAAACTTATACCCGATACGAGTTTTTTATTTTTTATATCATCAGGCGGGTCAATGACATCTTGCACGGCTAATGAATTTTGAATAAAAATAAACGGGATAAGCAATATGTAAAATAGAAATTTTAATAACTTATTGTTCATCTTATAAAATTCTAACACGAATTATTTTTTTAAACTCCCGTTTTAAAAAACATATCTCTATCTTTTACAAAACTAAATATTTTTATTTTTTATTTATTACAGTATTAACTTTTGTAAAGAAATAAAAAATATAGAGCAATTATTAAAAGCAAATATACTTTATATATATGTAAGACATAAATGAAAACAA
>CADBOZ010000084.1 GCA_902796515.1 uncultured bacterium
GAAAGCTCAAACCCGCCAATGTGAAAACTTTGCGAAGCGGCTAAATTGCAAATAGCAATTTAAGAGCGGAGCTACTAAAGTTTGAACCGCTAGCAAAATTCAAGACAGCAGATTCAAACTGCGTGCAAAAGAGCTTGAATACATCAAAGACAAAGGACTTGATAAAATCAAGAGTCACGCAGAAGGTTTAATTATCTTCAAAATATTGTTATTAACAAATTTTCAAAATAACAGAGCCAGCTTTTCCGCAATGATTTTATGAGAATTTTTGTCATAATGTAAACCGTCAATATCGGAAGGTTTTACAAATGTATTTACGTCAAAATACTTGCAATGGTATATATTTGCAAGATTTTTATATATTTTTCCGACTTTTTTGGATTTTAATATACTTGTTTCATCAAAGCTGTTTTTAAAATGTCCTTTTAAAATGCTTTCCTCTAATATTACGGGCGGAATTATGATTATTGTTTCGGCTTTTGCTTGAGCTGATTTAATTAAATTTTCCAATCCTTTTTCTATATCTTCATAGCTTATATTATATTGAAACATCAAATCATTTGTACCAATCCAGAGAATTAAGACGTCTATATTTTCAAATTCAAGAAGGAGTTTGGGGAAATGTTCGGATGCCGAAAACAAAAAGCCGTCAGGATTATCCGCAAATCCTGTTCTGTTGCACATACCTTCATTTATAACTTCATATTCCGTTCCTAAAATTTTTTGTAAAACAGAAGTCCAGAGAATATTTTCATTATATCTTGAGCAGTCTTCGGGATTATATCCGAATGTATTTGAATCTCCGTAACATACTATCTTTTTCATTGCTTGTTATCCTTTTCTTAAAATATGCTAGCATTATCTTATTTTTTGTCAACTTCCGATAATATAACGGAAGTAATTGTGCGGAGTATGGGAATTGTCTTTATGCATACACGGTTATATAGTTTATATTCCTGTTTTAATTTGCGATATACAAAAAAATATCATATAATTTTAGAATAGTCGGACTGCATGCGGTTATATGCAGGTAAATATATTATGGAAAAGAAATTGATAGTATTTTTAAAAAACAGGTCTTTAGCGTTCAAATTAAGCGCAAGTATTCTTTTAAGCATTTTAACAGGCTCATTTTTATTAAGTATATTTATTTCAAACTATTCTAAGCCTTTATTAAAAGAGCAGGTTATATCAAGTGCATACAAGTCATTAGCGCATGTAAATCATGATATTGCGCAGGGTGCTGATGTTACAGAGCAATCACTTGTAAATACGGCAAAATTCTTATCTTTAGAAAAATCATCCGACAAAGAAGAATTGCTAAGACTTGCAAAAGCGGGTCATGAATCAATACTGGAGCAATACGGACATTTCTATGAATTTTTTATATATATCCCCTCAAAAGACAAAAACCATAAAGGAGATTTATATAACAGCTACATAAAAAACGGAACGGTTCAAACTAAAAGCTGGAAAGAACACGAATTTGTAAAAGACAGGGAATGGTATAATGCCGCAATGAAATCAGGCAAAATCCATTGGACTGAGCCATATGCTTCAATAGATCCCGACAGAAATGTTTTATTATCAACTACTGTATCCGTTCCTTTTAAATTTAAGGGAAGTTCCTCCTGGGACGGGGTAATAGGTGCTTCCGGAAATTTAAGTTCAATGCAGGACTATCTAAAAAGTTTATCTTTTGAAGCAAACGGCAGATATTTATTAACCTCCGCAAGCGGACTCTATCTGGTGCATCCCGATGAAAAAATTGAGCTGAAGAAAACAATATCCGAATTGGCAAAAGACATTAATTCGCCTCAATTAAAACATGCAGCTAAACAAGTTAAAGAAGGCAAAAGCGGTTTTGTTGTTATGCCGAAATCCTCCGTATATAAAGGGGAAGTGGTTTTTGTATATATGCCGATACCGAAAGTTAACTGGAGTTCTTATCTGGTATTTTCATCGGATGATTTCTATAAACCTATAAGACATTTTCAAATAATAATAGTATCGGTTACGGTAATCGGTGTTTTATTGTTAATTTTACTTGTTAATTGGATATGCAAATATACAACAAATCCGATTGTTGAATTATCACATATTGCGGAAAAATACGGAAACGGAGAATTTTCCGTTCAACTTCCCGAAATAACATCGAATGATGAAGTGGGAATATTAACAAAAGCATTTTATAATATGAAAGATAATCTCTTAAATTTAATGGATTTACAAAAAGAGAATGCGAAAAACGAACAAAAAATGGCATCAGAGCTTGAAATCGCAACAAAAATTCAAGCCTCCGTGCTTCCTAAGGATTTTCCTCAAAATCCTTATTTTGAAATATATGCCCTGATGAATCCCGCTAAAGAAGTCGGCGGAGATTTTTATGATTTCTTTTATATTGATGAAAACCATTTTGCTTTTCTGATTGCCGATGTATCGGGAAAAGGTATTCCTGCCGCATTATTTATGATGAATGCAAAATCTTTATTAAAAAGCAATTTGTTGAGCGGATATTCCTTAAGTGTTTCAATAAATAAAACAAATAACGACTTATGTGCAATAAATAATGCGGGAATGTTCCTGACGGCATTTATTGCAATATTAAATATTCAAACGGGAGAGCTTGAATTTATTAATGCCGGTCACAATCCTCCGCTAATCAAGTTGAACGGAAAATTTGAATATTTAAAAGCGGACAGCAATCTGGTAATTTCCGCAATGGAAGATTTTGATTTTAAATCTTCAAAATTGCTTATGAAGCCTGAAGACAGAATTTTTATCTATACGGACGGAGTTGTTGAAGCTCAAAACGCTGAAGAGAAATTCTACGGAGAAGACAGGCTGATTGGTACAATAAACAGCTATGCGGCTAATCCGAAAGAAAATATTACAAAAATAAGAGCGGATATAGAAAGCTTCAGCAGCGGCGCATCTCAATTTGATGATATTACCATGCTTGATGTAAGATATTTGGCAAACAAGCTAAACTAAGCTTGCAGTGTGATAGCGCGTTTGTTTATTTTTTATATTTGTAGAAAACTATGTCTTTATCTCCTTCGAAATAAAGTCGCATGTTTTTATAGTCTTTTTTTATTTCGTTTTTCCTGTCTTCGGGCATATATTCGTCGTCATCGATTAAAAAATGATTGTATGTACCTTTTTTTATTTTTATTACCCTTTTTTCATTATCCGTATATGTTTTATAGTCATCTTTTGTTAAAGAAGGGTTTTCTTCGTCGCATTTTAAAAATTCTTCAAAATTATCATCCGAGCTGAAACCGTTACAAGACATAAATTGGTCGGTGTGTTCCGCTCCCAAGCATATTAAACTGCCCGAAACATTGTCAAAATCGCACTCGTATTTTGAAACGCTGTGTGAATAAGCGGAATTTGCTCCGCCGTGTTCAACCGTTATTTTATTATTATTATTTTTTTTAATTTCAACATATATTCTGCCTGCGTTTACCTCCGCCCAGCTTCCTATAAAATCGTCAATCTTTGGAGCATTATTATTATTTTTATCCTTCAGATACAACATTAAAAGCAAAATTCTGAAATTTCGCATATCAGTTTCATATCCTGATTTGATAAGCGTTCCGATTGTACCGAAGCCTTGTTTTTCAAATATTGTATTATAATTTTCTGTTTCCTTTAACCATTCTCTTTGATTTAATTTTAACTTATAAAATTCCTCATCCGATATCGATGATTTAACCGCTTTATAAGTATCATTTAAAAGCTTATCGACTTCTTCGTAATGTTTTAGTGCAAAAGTATTCATTTCAAGGGTTGTTTCGCCGTCATTATCTTTATATTTTTCTTCGATATCTTTGTATCTTTTAAAAAATTCGGAATTTTTGTCTGCTTTACTTTCAACTTCTCTGTATAATTCTTTTAATTCTTTAAAATCTTTTTTTATTTCTTCGTCATTATTTACCGAAAGAAGTGCATCATGGCGTTTTATAATATCAAAATATCTGTTTTGATAATCAATTATTTTATCCAGGGTTGAATAATCAATTTTTGAAGATGTTTCGGGTTTTTCTTTAATGATATTCGGGTTTTGAATATTTTTATCTTTTTTATAATACAGACAACCCGCAATTGCTGCCGTAACAATAAATATAACCGATAATAGCCCCGTTATAACTTTTTTATTTTTTAAAAACATTTTTACCTCTTTTATAGTTTAATATAATTTCTTATAATTATCATATCTGTGTTCGTATTCATAGCTTGCTTTTGCGGCTTCGTCTTTTGAATATTTATATTTTGAAAGACTAATCATAATTCTTCCCTGCGATACTTCCGCCAGCTTTTCTTTTATTTTATAAGGGTATGTTTCATTTCCTTTTAAGCCTTCCGAGTGAATGACTTCTATTATGTCATCAATATATTTCTGGCAATATCGGGGAATTTTTGTGAAGCGTTTTATATAATTAACCAGACTCATATTTTCTCTGTATCTGTTTCCTGAAGCACAGGTTAAAAGAAAGTTACCCATACTGTTAACCCCGCCTTCGCTATATGGAACAATGTGTTCAATTGAGCCTGTGGAAGCTATAAATAATCTTCTTGTTATTTCCGTTTGTTTTCTTTGAGAATATTTAACAATAAATGCATTTTTACTGGATTCTGATGTCGGAAGAAAAAGAGCCTTGTTTTTAATTTCGGAAAAAATTTCTTTTTCATTTTCGTTCGGAATAATTTCTTCCAATGAATTTAAAAACGTTTTTCTTTTAAAAGTATCTCTTGATGAGTCGGATAATATTATTTGCCTGCATTTTGTGGTTTTTGCTCTTAATTTAAGGGCGGTTTGCGCCGATAACTTGCGTGACAATACATCAACTTCATCCAGCACTTCAAATTCTTCGAGTTTTAATTTTGTAAGACAGTTTGTTTTTATCATTTGAAGACAATTTTGCAAATTATCATCAGGGTTTAAAAGTGCGAAATTTTGAAAAATAGCAAAAAGTTCACTTTCGGTTTTTAAAAAATGCTTTTTGTATTTTGATAATAATTGAATTGCTTCGGATGCCGTTTTTACCTTTACAAGCTCTTTTTCAAAATGCCTCATATCATCCTGAGATATAATTTTAATTCCCCGATAAGGACAGGTGATATTTTTCAGCTTCTTCAGGGGCTTGCCTTGAGAAGTTGTGCCTTCATACGGAATATCGTAATAATATTTCAAATAATTATCAGCCGTAATTCTTTTGGTTTTTTTTCTTTGAGCCATACTTTTTCCGGAACAGTTGTGATATTATATTATACCATTTTTATCATAACCGTTTTAATTTTAAAAAAATCTTTGCTGAATTTTTATTTATTCAAATAAAGTCCCGTTTTGCTCAGTTTGCAGTTGCATATTTCTTCGGGAAGTCCCTCGAATACTATTTCTCCGCCTTTATCTCCGCCGTCGGGCCCCATATCAATAATATAATCCGCATTTCTGATTACATCAAGGTCATGTTCAATTACAACAACCGTCGCATTGTTTTCGATAAGTTTTTGAAAAACAAGAAGCAGTGATTGAATATCAAGAGGATGAAGTCCGATTGTCGGTTCATCAAAAACAAATATCGTATCTTCCTGAGTTTTACCCATTTCTGATGCTAATTTTAGCCTTTGTGCTTCACCGCCCGATAAATTCGGAGTTGCTTCGCCCAGTGTTAAATATCCTAAGCCTAAATCTTTTAACACCTGCAATTTTTGTTTGACCGAATTTATATCTTTAAGGGCGGTAAGTGCGGAATTTACGTCCATTGCCATAATTTCCGATATTGTATATTCTTCCTTTTGTTTGGTTTTATACTTTATTTTTTCGGAGTTTTTTGAATATCTTGAGCCTTTGCAATCGGGACAGGGAATATCAACATCGGGCAAAAACTGAACATCAAGATTAATGCTTCCCGTACCGTCACAGGTAGGACATCTCAAAGAGCCTGTATTATACGAAAAATCGCCTGCTTTATAACCTAAATCTTTTGCATCCTGCATACGGGCAAAAACTTTTCTTAGCTCATCGTGAATATTTGCATATGTTGCAACCGTTGAGCGGATATTTATTCCGATAGGCGTTGCATCAATAAGTTTAACCTGTTTTATCCCTTCCGCTTCAATGTTTTTTACGTGAGAAGGCAATTTTTTGCCTTCAATTTTATTTTGCAGGGCGGGAATAAGACTTTCTAAAATAAGCGTGGTTTTACCCGAACCGGAAACCCCCGTTACAACAGTCAGCATTCCTTTTGGTATTTTAACATTCAGCGGCTTTACGGTGTGAATTTTATTTGTTGATAAGCTTATTGTACCCTTTTTAAAAATATCTTCATCAACCCGCGGTCTTATCTTCCGATTTGCTTTATCGGACAAAAACGCACCGATTTTTGAATTTTTATTATTTACGGTATCTTCTATTGTACCGGTATTAATTATTTTTCCGCCGTTTACTCCCGATTCGGGGCCAAGCTCTATTATCCAATCAGCTACAGACAATATTTGTGTATCATGGTCAACTAAAATGACCGAATTGCCGTCCGATACAAGATCATGCATTACGGTATTTAAACCTTTAATATTAGCGGGATGCAAGCCGATTGAAGGTTCATCAAGAACGTATAAAACTCCGGTTGTTCTGTTTCTGACGGAGCGTGCAAGCTGCATTCTCTGTCTTTCTCCTGTTGAAAGTGTTGATGCCGTTCTGTCAAGTGTTAAATAACCTAAACCCAAGTCCATCAGCCTTTTTGCAACTACAAAAAATGATTCGCAAATACTTTGTGCCATCGGGCGCATTTCAAAAGGCAGTGAGTCAGGAACGCCTTTTACCCACTCAATAGCATCTGTTAATGTCATCTTGCAAACTTCATCAAGTGAAATTCCTCTTAATTTAGGTGTTCTTGCTCTTTCGGATAACCTTGTTCCTTTGCAAACGGGACAAACACCTTCTTTCAGGAATTTTTCAACACGTTTCATCCCCTTTTCATCTTTTACTCTGGATAAAGCGTTTTCAACCGTATAAACTGCATTAAAATAAGTAAAATCCATTTCGCCTGATTGACCTGTTTTCATCTGGTAAACCATATGGTGCTTAACCGGTTTGCCGTAAAAAACCATATCCCGTTCCTTTTTTGTCAGTTGATTAAAAGGAACGTCAGTTCTTACTCCAAGCTCTCTTGCAATATCCTTCATTAAAGACCACATAAGAGTCTGCCATGGTAATACCGCCCCCTCATCAATTGTTAAACTTTCATCGGGAACAAGAGTTGATTCATCGACCGTCCTTACCGTTCCGACACCTTCGCAATTCGGACAGGCGCCCTGTGAATTAAATGCAAGCTCTTCCGCCCCCGGAGCATAAAAATGTTCACCGCATACAGGGCAAACTAAATCCTTGTCCGCCGCAACATTTAAAGACGGCTCTACATAATGACCGTTCGGGCATTTATGACTTGCAAGACGTGAAAACATAAGTCTTAAGCTGTTCAATAATTCCGTTCCCGTTCCGAATGTTGAACGAATATTGGGAACGGCGGGTCTTTGATGAAGTGCCAAAGATGCCGGAACATATAAAATCTCATCAACATCCGCTTTGGCGGCACCCGTCATTCTTCTTCTTGTGTATGTAGAAAGTGATTCTAAATATCTTCTTGAACCTTCCGCATATAAAACTCCGAGAGCAAGAGAGGATTTACCCGAACCCGAAACACCCGCAATACCTACAATTTTATTTAAAGGAATTTCAACATCAATATTTTTGAGATTATGTACTCTTGCGCCTTTTACTATAATCTTATCCGGTTTTAAATTTTCTGTCATTATGTGGTTTACTCTCCGAGAAATTTTATCATATTAATCCGACTATGATTATAATACGGTAAAACGGAAAACTAAACAATGAAAACAAGGTTTTTCCAAAGTTATTTCAGTTTACCGTATTCCTCATCACTTACGGGCTCCAGCCATTCATTTGAAGTTTCCGTTCCGTCAACTTCTACCGCTATATGAGAAAACCATGAATTAGGAGCTGCGCCGTGCCAGTGTTTTACGTTTGCGGGAATATTAACTACATCTCCCGCTTTCATTTCAATCGGCTCCTTGCCCCATTCCTGATAATAACCTCTGCCGCCAACGGCTATTAAAATCTGTCCTCCGCCTTGTTTTGCATTATGTATATGCCAATTGTTTCTGCATTTAGGCTCAAATGTTACATTAAACATTTTAACCTGTTCTGTTGAAATCGGTGCAATATAACTTTGACCTGTAAAATACTTTGCATAGGCATCATTTTTATTTCCGACGGGAAACATTATTGTTTTTTGATATTCTTCCAATGTTTGCATTTTATTATTCTCCTTTTTAATAAAGCCAAATCCAAAGCTTAAATTTGATGTCAAAAACAAGGTTATAAGCATTAATAAAAATGTTTTCTTCACGGGATATTTCTCCTATTTATTATTTTCGCCTGAAATGTCTTTTACGGTTTTTAAAGCCGCAAAGGAATTCGGAAAACCAATATAAGGCATAACTTGAATTATGGCTGCCGTTATTGTTTCGATTGAATTACCCGCTTTAAGGTTTCCTTTAATGTGGCTTTTTAAAACCCCTGTGTTACCTGTTGTAGTGAGAATTGCTATTGTCATAAGTTCACGTGTTTTAATGTCTAAGCCCTCTCTTGTATAAAAATCACCAAAGCAAACTTCCGTTAAAAATCTCGATACATCTTTACCGGCATTATTCGGCAGACCTTGCATATTTTTTTCGATTTCATCCCCGTACATCGGGTTTTGTATTTCATATCCTTTTTTAAATCTGTTATTTTCATTTGTTGTTTTCGTGCTTTTTAATTCTTTTTCCAAACCTCTTTCTTTTATAACTTCATTAAAGACAGAAATTGCATTTAAAGTTTTCGGAAAACCGATAAAAGGTGCACACTGGTATATTGTTTCTCTTATTTCAATCGGGGTATTGCCTGCATTTAAAGCGCCGTTTATATGAGCTTTTAACTGGGGAAGTGTTTGCATAACGGTTAAACTTGTAACCGTTAAAAGTTCTCTTGTTTTTATATCCAAATCACCGATTGTAAATACTTCTCCAAAAATATATTTTTGTAAAATATCAATAAAATCTTTATCTGCGCCTTCGTTGTTTTTGGTTGTGATATTAAATAATATTTCTAAATTCTTATCGGCAATATCTTCTCTTGTCATATTTTTGTTCTCCTTTGCCTGTGCGCTTAAATTAAGCGTCAAAGCAGACATTAAAACTGTAATACATAACTTTTTAAACATAATTTACCCTTATTTTTGACATTGTGTCAAAAATAAATATATCACATGTCTGACACCATGTCAATTTTATAGGGAACCGGAATTTATTCGATATTCTACTTTATAAAATTCAAAATCGCATTAATAAATGTCAACGGGTGAATCGGGCATCCCGGAATATATAAATCTATCGGATATTTATTTATAAATTCCCTGTTTATTTCTTTCGAATTTTGAAAAATTCCGCCCGAAATTGCACAGCTTCCGGCTAAAATAACAATTTTAGGATTAGGCACGGATTTATAGCAATCCTCAAGTGCATATGCCATATTTTTTGTAATTGCGCCGGTAATTACAATACCGTCTGCATGCCGCGGGGAAGCAACAAAATCTATTCCGAACCTTCCCATATCAAAGTTTGCATTCGAGCAAGCGTTAAGCTCCATTTCACAGCCGTTGCAGCCGCCTGCGGAAACTTGTCTCAGTTTGAGAGATTTTGAAAATATTTTTTTTATTTCCCTGCGTGATTGTATTGCAATTTTTTCAAATTCTTCAGGTGTCATATTTTCTTTTATTATAAGAGCATCCCTGTTTATAGAGGCTAATTTGTAAAAATTTGAAAATTGAACGGCATCGCATTTACAATTCCCGCAAAAAGTGCACTTACCCATATCAATTGAGTTCGGATTTTTGCTTATAGCACCTGTCGGACAGCATGAACAATCAATATCCCCGCTTTTTATTATCGGAAAACCCCTGAATTGTTCTTTCATCGGTGCGTTTTTAATATCTTTAATATATTTTCTGCCTTGAAGGTACTTTAACTTAATAGTATCAAGCATATTTTTTTCCTTTATAAATCATTTGCGCAGTATGACAGGTTAAAACTTTTGTTACAGAGCGGAAAATCCGAAATGCCGTTGTTTCTTACCGCCATTGCAAGCATATACCAGTTATTAAACGAAGCATCCTTAATTTTATATCTGATTAATTCCGCATTTGCTCCGGTTATTGCCGTATGAACAACTTCTCCTCTCCAACCCTCGGTTATTGATACAACAAATGCATTTCGTATCAAGTTGCCGACGGGCACTTTTAACCCGTCCTCATAATCTTTTAATTCTTCCAGCAGGTCATCAATAAATCTTGCCGATTGTTTCACTTCTTTATATCTTAATTTAAACCTTGAATATACATCTCCGGTAAATTTGAAATCTTCTTCCCACGGGCATTTTTCATACCATCTGTCCTTGAAATCAAATCTTGAATCTAAATTTATACCGGAAGAGCGCGCCGCCATTCCGACTGCTCCCAGAGCATAAGCCGTTTCGGTGCTTACGGTTCCCGTTCGTTCCATTCTGGAAATACAAGAAGATGATTTTAGCATAGTTTTTGTTGTTTTTTCAACAATTTTTATAACTTCATCAAGGACATTTCTTATTTTGTCCGACATTTCAAAATCAATATCAAAATTTACACCGCCTGTATTTATAAGTCCTCTGCCAAATCGACTTCCGGTTATTTCAAGCATTGTATTAATAACAAGGGTTCTTGTTGTTCCGAATATTGAAGCACCCATTAAATATGCCATATCTCCGGCTATTGCACCCATATCCCCTATATGCACCGCCATTCGTTCAAGCTCAAGCGCAATTCTTCTTATAATTTGAGCTCTCTCAGGAATTTTTGTATCGGATAATGCTTCCATTACTTGAGAATATGCCATATTATGAGCTATGACACTATCTCCGCAGACAGACTCGGCTAATCGGTTATCGGGATTTTTCAGAAATAAATCCTCAATTCCTTTGTACTGGTAACCAAGCATAATTTCAAGATTATATACTTTTTCACCCTGACACATAAATCTGAAATGCCCCGGTTCAATAACTCCCGCATGTATCGGCCCTACTGCCACTTCATGAACATCTTCACCCTGCATGGTAAAAAACGGGTATTCGTCCTGATTTTTCCTGAGAGGCTTTAGCCATGGGTGATTTTTAGGTTCAATTTTAAATTCTTCATAAAATTCTCTTTCAAAAATATGTAATTGAGAAATATCCTGCGTAAAAGAATTATACGATTTTATATCGGGTGTAAAGAGAACGGAAGAAATATAAAGCTTCCCTTGTTTATCATCCGCTAATGTTACATAAAGCCGAACATTTTCAAATTCCTGTTTCCCGAAAAATCCTACAGGACGAAGCTTCATTTCTTTTAAATCGCTTCTCATTTGCTCAATTGAAATTGTCGGTATTTCAAGAGCATTAATTTTTTTATTGTTTTCAGTTTTTATCCAATTCATATTTCACCCCTAAAATCCTTGAGCTGTCGACATTATATAACCATAAAAAGGAAAATATATTCCGAGTATAAAAGAAACAGCTAATAATACTATTTGAGGAATATACATTAATTGAGAAAGTTTTACTTTTTCCTGAGCACCGTTGTTTGCCGACATATTAATAACAGCTTTACCGAGCCCGTATAAAACTATTGTTAACAAAAGCAAAAACAAAGCACCCATTATATAATGTTCCTGTTTAAACATTGTTTTTACAATAAGGAATTCGCTTATAAACAATACCGAAGGCGGAAAAGCTGCAATTCCGAGAAATGACAATATCCAAAGCCATCCGGTTTTGTTGTCACAAGATAAAATTCCCGTTACTGACTTGATTTTCTTTGTTTTATATATTTTTAAAATATTACCCGATGTCATAAAAAACGCGGCTTTGATAAAAGAATGTCCTATTAAATGTATTAACGATGCCGCCATTCCGACTCCGCCCAGAGCAAGTCCTATTGCAAGTATTCCCATATTTTCCACGGAAGAATATGCAAGCATTCTTTTATAGTTTTTAATATGGTAAACAAATACGGCGGCAATAAATAAAGATATAAAGCCCATTACAAAGAGTATTAATTTTGCATAAAAATCGCAGCCTGCAAGTTTCATAATTTTAAACACATTTACAATCATAAGAAAAGCAGAGTTTAATAATGTTGCGGATAAAAGTGCGGAAATCGGCGAAGGCGACTGGGCATGCGCATCCGGAAGCCAGAAATGAACAGGGGCAAGTCCCATTTTTGTTCCTATTCCGAATAAAATAAATATGAATGATAATTTTAACCAGAACGGTTCAAAACTTTTCGCATTTGAATATAAATCATTATAAAACAGCGAGTTTAAATCTCCTTCGGCAGCACCCAGAAGTATTATCCCGACAAAAGCAAGGGCAATACCTATTGAACAAATAAAAACATATTTCCATGCGGCTTCAATTGAATGTTTTGTTTTATGAAAATAAATTAAATATGCGCTTGCTAAAGTTGTAGCCTCGATAAATACCCAATTTATACCCAGATTTGTACTTAAAATTGCACCCGTCATAGACAGTACAAACAATAAAACCGCATAAGAATAATGTCTTAATTTTCTTGTCAGCGACTTATCGTATTTTATATAGGCGGCGTTATAAAAAGATACCGCAAAAAATACTATTGACAGTACAATTAAAAATATTTTGTTCAGATTATCCGTTGCAAAAAAGTTCTGGTTAATATCTGACGGGTTATAATCAAAACATAAACATACAGAGCAAATTAAATGTATGATTGCATATAAAATAATCATTATATTATTTAAAGCTCTGTTTTTTATTAAAAACAATATTAAACACGCTACAAGCGGAAATAATAAAATTAAGCTTATCATTATTCATAATCCTTTAAATCAGATAATTGTGAAACTCCCAAATCGTTAAATTCCGTATTTATTTCACGAACAAGCATTCCTAAAATAAATACCGCTATAAATATATCAAGAAGCACTCCGAGGTTAACAATTACGGGCATTTCCTTTGCAATAGCAAGAGAAAGCAGAAATATACCGTTCTCCATTGTTATAAAGCTTATTACATTTGACAGAACAGTATGTTTAATTGTAATTAACCAGAGGCTTGTTATAATAATCGAAATTGAAACACCGAAATACAAAGGCGAAATAAGTTTGAAAGCGGGAATTTGAACATTTGCAACCATAAATCCCGAAAAAAGTATTACACTCGATATTACAAGAGCATAAAAATGAGGAATATTTGCATCAGAATCTCTGTGTGCCTGTGTTTTATTTAAAACTTTATTCAAAAACAAAGGAATAACAAAAGATTTTATACCCAGAGTTTCAATTATAATAAAAATTATTCCCAAAAGATGAGCGGAATTTTCTTTCAGATTTTCAAATAACTGTATATTAAGCCGGTTTTCATGAGCTAAACCCGTGATACATATAAAAAACAACAGCCAACCCTGTGCGGACAGCATATTTATATGTGCCTTGAGTCTTGAAGTTGAAGCTATATAGAGCATTGAAAGTCCGAGAAGTATTATAAAAATATTTTCCATAGTTTAATTTCCGTATATTCTGTATGTTACAAGTGTTAGGACTAAAAGCGCCCCGATAGACATAATAAATATAAATTCAAAAATGTGAGTCATTCTAAATCTTGCAATCGAAGCTTCAACTGTTCCGATAATTATTGAAATCAAGAATATCATCCCCAAAAAAGCAAGAGATGAAATCCAAAAAGGAAAATTATGCGGGATTATTAAGGCTGCAATCAGAGCTTCAAATAAAAACATTTTTATGGCGGAACCCCAGCTGATTAATCCTAAATCCGCTCCGGAATTATCCAAAACCATAACTTCGTGTATCATTGTCAATTCAAGGTGAGTAGTAGGATCATCAACGGGAACTCTGCATCCTTCGATTAAAAGCATTATAAATAAAGTAAAAGCCGTTAACAGAATAATTAAATACCCGTATATTCCGGCATTTTCAAGAATAATTTTTAAATTTTCAAATGTAGAAACCTTGGTAAGCGCAACAACGGAACCCATTAAAATAAAAAACGCGGGTTCAACAATTGTTGAAAAACATGCTTCTCTTGAAGCTCCCATTCCTTCAAAACTGCTTCCCGTATCCATTGCGCCGATTAAAGAAAAGAATTTTCCCAACCCTAAAACATATGAAAAAATTATAAATCCAAAAGGCATATTAATGATAGCCTGTCCGGAAATTAACGGGACAAAAAGCGAAGCAAACAGCACCGTTGTAAAATTAAAAACCGGAGCAAACTTAAAAATCCATGAGGTAGTTTTTGAATACACGGATTCTTTTTTCATTAATCTCAAAAAATCATAGAAAGGTTGAAGCAGACTTACGCCTTTTCTCCCCGCCCAAAAAGCTTTTGTCTTTTTTATTGTGCCAATCATAAGAAAAGGCAAAACCAAAAGCGCTATTATATTTATGAGTAATATCACCATATTTTATCCTATACAGATTAGTCCGACTATTACAATTACAAGAAATATCAGCCCGAACAGTATGTATTGCTGCATATTTCCGTTTTGAATTCTTTCAAATTTCGACAATATTTTTTCATCCAATTTAACCAAAGGTTTTACGATGTATGCTTCTTCCAAATCTTCAATTTCAACTTCAAAATAAGCATCTTTCGGGAATAAATCCTTCGGTTTTTTTATATGAGAAATTCTTTTAAACATCGGTTTTAAAGTTGAAATAAACAAATCGGCATAGCTCGATGCACTGTATTGCATTCTGTTGTTGCTTTTGTTATATCCGCATCCCCATGTTGTATGTTTCCTGTTGCTTTTGTTAAGAACAAATCTTAAAAGCGAAACGCAAAGCAGCATAACAAGAAATACGAAAAACAATATATTTATTGTCTTAAGTATAACTATTATTGAGCTTATGGCGGGAATACTTACACCGCTTATTTCAAAAATCGTTGTTAAAACAGGAAATACGGCATATTGCGGAAAGAAGCCGATAAATCCCGTTAATATTGCAAGTATTATCATCGGGATTAACATAATTTTTTCCGTGTCCGACGAAACATCCGCAGCATTTTTACTGCGCGGATTTCCCAACAACATTACCCCCGAAACTTTTGTAAAACAAAGAATTGCCATTGTTCCTATAAGGGCAAGCGAAGCAAGAGTAACAATAAGAGTTATAAATATTGCAATATTATCTGTTGCCAAACCTGAAATTATTCCTGCATATATTAAAAACTCGCTGATAAATCCGTTTAAAGGGGGAAGTCCGCATATTGCAACAGAACCTATGATAAACATAGCGGAAGTATAAGGCATATTTTTAATTAATCCGCCCAATTGTTCTATATTTCTTGTGTGCGTTTTATTGTATATGCTGCCTGCTGCAAAAAACAACAAAGGCTTAAAAATAGCGTGGTTTAAAACATGCAATATTCCGCCCGTTAATCCGAATATTGTCATAACGGGATTGGAATTAACAATACCCAAAATACCTATTCCTATGCCTATTCCTATAATACCGATATTTTCAAGGCTGTGATATGCAAGTAATCTTTTTATATCATGCTGGCTTATTGCATATAATACTCCCCAGAGTGCCGAAACTGTTGAAATAATAAGAACCGAATATGCAATTAATTTAGACGGCGTATTAATTAAATAAAGCATTCTTAAAATACCGTAGATACCTGTTTTAATCATAACGCCCGACATAATTCCGGATATATGGCTGGGTGCTGCGGGGTGTGCATCGGGAAGCCAATTATGAAAAGGCAAAAGTCCCGCTTTTGTTCCGAAACCTATAAAAGAAAGCATAAATATGATATTTGCAAAATGAGTGTTGTTTAAAACTTCTTTAAAATCGGCAAAATTATAGCTGCCTGACTTTATGCTTAAAAGAGCAAATGCGGCAATGATAAAAATTACCGAAATATGCATATAAATCATATATTTTATGCCTGCATTTATAACTTCTTTTTTATTTCCTTCAAAAATAACAAGAAACAGTGAAGATAATGACATTACTTCCCAAACAATAATGAAAAATAATGCATTTTGTATTGTTACAACAGCAATCATTGAAGCCGTAAGGAGCATTAAAAAGAATGTGTGAGAAGATGTATTCATTCCTTTATTCAAATACGGTTTAATATATCCGTTTGCGTAAAGTATTCCTAAAAAGCAAGCAAACGAAATGACAATAACAAAAAACGCCGAAAGGGTATCAATTGCAAAAGTTATATTTCCGAAAATCGGCGAAAGGTATATATCCGCACTTAATTTTTGACCCGTAAATAAAGTAAAAAACGAAGGTATTGCAAGCAAAAAAGCGGATAATCCGGAAATTACGGAGCATACTTTCATTTTATTTTTTTCTTTTATGTAAACGGACGCTATTGCGCCTAAAATAAGCAAAAATAATGCTATAAAATAAAATTCCATAATTGTTAATATTCCGACTGTAATCAAATTCTAAAACATAGTTATAATATGACTAACAAAAATCGTTTTCAAATAAAATAATTCAGCTAATCCGTATTTTTTACGATAAATTACTTTATATTCAATTATAGTGCTTATGTAATTTTATTTCTCAAGTTGCTCTGTTAAATTATAAAACTAACGGTTGTAGTTTCGTTAACCGTCTGGGAAATTATCTTTTCCGTTTGTTTTTCTAATATTTTAAGAGATATAACCGTTTTTTCGTTGATGTTATTCATGTAATCAATACCGCGGTATTCGAAAGTAAGCACTTTATTTTCGCCTTTTAAAAATATTAATATTTTAACTTCGCCGTCAAAATTCGGAAATAAAATATTAGATAAAAACTCTTCACTTATTAACTGCATTTTTAAAAGCGAAGGTTTGTCAATTCCCTTTTCTTCGCAATATTTGGTAAGTTCGGAATTAACTTTTTCTATGCTAAAATCTCGTTTATCAAAAACTATGTTCATATTTTATCCTATATAATATTTAATACTTTATCAAATCCAACCATTGCAAAAATTTCAAGTACTTCCGGCTTAACATTTATAATTTTCATCTCGCCTTTTGAAGCAAGCTGCTTTTGGAATGACAATAATGCTCTTAATCCTACGCTTGAAATATAATCAACTTCCGACATATCAATAGTTAAATAGGATATACTTTCAATTTCGGAATTAACTTCATTTTCCAATTCGGGAGTTGATGTTACGTCTATTCTTCCTATCGGTTTTATAAAAAGCTCGCTTGTTCCAAATTTCTTTTTTTCTATACTGCTCATAATATTCCTCTTTTTTCAATTATATCATATTGCATATGTCTTTTATCATTAATCCGTATTAAATGTTATCGTTAAGATATTTTTATTGTTTTTTCGTTCGTATTCCACGTTTTTAGACATCTCTTTTACCATAAATATTCCTAAACCGCCAATCGGTCTTTTATCATATGATAAAGTTATATCGGGATCTTCCTTTTGAAGCGGATTGTATTCAAATCCTTCATCTTCAAATTTCAATATAATTTCATTGCCTTCTTTACTTAATAAAACCTTCACCTGTCCCGTTTCTTCGGGATATGCATAAGAAGCAATGTTAACAAAAATTTCTTCCGAACATACATTTATTTTGTTTGCAAGCTTGCCGCTTATTCCGAAAGAGGCAATAATGCCCTCAAGCCACTCGGATAAAGAAGCATAGTTATCTGTTAAAGCTTTTAATTCAATAGTTTTATACATATTCTAAGAATAAATTACCATATTACAAATATTTTATAATGGTATTATTGATGTAATTTGTTTAAAATTTTATAAGTAAAAATAAATAATACAGGCGGTAAGATTTCTTACCGCCTGTATTTATCAAAATATAAACCTGCTCTATTTTAATAATTTAATACTGAATCTTTCGGGCTGGATTGTTCTTTTGTATTTAACGGCAGGAACACCCAAAAGTAAAATATAATTCAGTGAATAATTTTCAGGAATTTCAAGAAGGGAATAAACTTCGGGAATTTCATTTGCCGCAATCAATGCCATATCACACCATAACGTGCCAAGTCCAAGACTCTGCGCATACAAATCCAAATGAGCTAATGCGATAATGGGGTCTGCCGTTTCGCATCCTGGAACGGTTTTGCTTTTATCTATTGCAACGGCAACCATTGATGTTGCACCCCGATAAATAATGTCGTCACCGTTTTGAAATGCTTGTTTTGCGGTTTCCATAGATGGTGTCGGGTTTTTTGAAGATATTGATTTTTCATAAGTTAATTTTCTTATTTCTTCCATTTTTTCTTTTGTTTCAACAACAGAAAAATGCAGATTATCTTTATTGCAGCCTGTCGGAGAAAATTTGAGCATTTCCGTGATTTTATCCAATTTATCTTTCGGCACATTTTCATTTTTATATTTTCTGACGCTTCTTCTTGATTTTATCAATCTTAAAAATTCATCACTGTCGTAATTTCCTGTTTCAATTGAATTTGCAGGATTTTTATCGCCGAAAGAAAGAGCGCCCGTCGGGCAAATTGCCATACAGTGCTGGCAAGCCAGACAAAGATTTTCCCCGTTCTCACGATAGCGGGGATTTTTATTTTCATCAAATTCTAAAACACCGAGAATACAATCATTTAAACACATTCCGCAATGTATGCATTTTTCTTTCTCAACACTAACTTTTTTAATCATTTATCCTCCTTTAAACCGCCCGTTTAATGTTTGCTATTTTATTATAACAGCTAATCTTTTATTTTTCTGATAATTTTTGCGGGTATACCTGCCACAATTATATTTTCGGGGACATCTTTTGTAACGACTGCGTTTGCGCCAATTATTGCTCCGTTGCCTATTGTAACACCCGATAAAATTGTTGCATTTGAGCCTATCCAAACGTTATCCCCGATTTTTATCGGTTTCGGATAAATGTTTTGTCTGTATTGCGGTCTTTCATCGTGGTTTAACGTTGCAAGCGTTACGTTATGTCCGATTAAAACACCGTTTCCTATTGTAATACCGCCTTGATCTTGAAATTTGCAGCATGCATTTATAAATACATTTTCCCCGACTGTTATGTTTTTCCCGCAATCGGTATGGAACGGTGGAAAGAGCCTGAACGTTTCGGAAATTTTTTTGCCTGTTAATTTTGAAAAAAGACTGACTATTTCTTCGGGTGTGTGATATTTGTTATTGATTTCGGCAGTTATTTTTAAGGCTTCCTGACTTAATTTGTTGAAGATTTCAAGCATATCGCTTTCAACTATTTTTCCTGATGCCATTATTTTGCGAAATTTATCCAAATCGATTTCGTGTCCGTTATTCATTGTCCTCCCGTGTAATTATTTTGCATATTGACATCATGTCAGATTAAATATATCATATATTTGACGCCATGTCAATTTAGAGGATGCTTTTATATGAAAATAGGTTCCGAAAAGTTAATATTAAAAAGAAAAGATGAAATTATAAGTGCCGCAGAAACGCTTTATCAGACTATGAATTTTAAGGATATAACTTTAAAAGAAATTGCAGATTTGACGACACTCACACGAACATCAATTTATAATTATTTCCAGACAAAAGAAGAGATATTTTTAACCCTGCATAAAATTGAATACGAGCGCTGGGTTGAAGATTTAGAAAATATAATTGCTGCAAATAAACCGATGACTAAAGATGAAATAGCACAAAATATTGCGCATACACTGGAAAAAAGAGAGCAGTTATTGAAATTAATGAGTATGAACCATTTTGAAATGGAGGCAAACAGTCGACTTGAAATATTGACGGAATTTAAAGTTGCTTACGGTAATTCAATCAAAACAATGAAAAATCTAATTGAAAAATTCTGTCCTGATATAGTTGAAAGCGAAATAAACGATTTTATTTATGCCCTTTTCCCGTTTATATACGGAATTTACCCTTATGTAGCGGTAAATGAAAAGCAAAAGGAAGCCATGAAAATAGCGAGTACTGGGTTTATTTATCACTCTGTATATGAACTTGCATATAACGCTATAAGAAAATTGTTAGGTTAAAATTAAAAAATTGAGGTGAATTTATGAAAAAAATATTATTTATAATTTTAGGAATATTAATTGTTGGTGCCGGTGTTGTTTATGCATTTATAAATAAAACAAATACACAAGAAATAAATAAAGGAGAATTAATTATGGATAAAAAAGTATTGGTTGCATATTTTTCAGCAACCGGAACAACCAAAAAAGTAGCTGAAAATTTAGCCAAAGCAACAAACGGTGATTTATACGAAATAAAACCTGCTATTCCTTATACAAGCGCTGATTTGGATTGGACTGATAAAAATTCAAGAAGCTCTGTTGAAATGAAAGACCATAACTCTCGTCCCGAGATGATTAAGGATGATTTTTCCGTTTCAAATTACGATACAATATATTTAGGTTTTCCGATTTGGTGGTATGTAGCGCCGACTATTGTAAATACATTCTTAGAACGTCATGATTTTTCAAATAAAAAAATTATCCTTTTTGCAACATCAGGCGGAAGCGGATTTGGTAAAACCGTTCAAAATTTAAAGCCGAGCGTTGCTAATTCAACCGAAATTGCGGAAGGTGATATTTTAAATTCAAATCCATCAGTAGAAGACTTGAAACAATGGGTTAAGAAGTTTTAATAAAATAAACAGGGAATTGGAAATTTTTTTATATTCTGATATTCTAAAAAATAGGGAGATAACTTATGAAAAGACGTGAATTTATAATAAATTCCGCACTTGCAATCGGCGGTACGGCATTGCTTTCGGGATGCGGAAAAAGAGATATCATTACTAAAGAGGGCGAAGTTGCAAAAAGGAAATTTAGGGATTTAGATTACCCCTTCTTGGTTTTGGCTGCATGAGGCTTCCTATGAAAGGCAATGAAGTCGATATGGTTGAACTCGACAAGATGGTTGATTACTGCATGCAGCACGGAGCTAATTATTTTGATACGGCTTATATGTATGTTGATTCAAAATCGGAAATTGCAATGGGTCAGGTATTAAAGAAATACAAACGTGAAGACTTTATAGTTGCCGACAAAAGCCCCATATACAAAATGAAAACACGGGATGATGTTGTAAAAATCTTTGAAGAACAGCTGCAAAAGACTCAGCTTGATTATTTCGATTTCTATATGTGCCACAATATTAACAAAAATACCGTTGATACATACAGAAACGTAAACATGTATGACGAACTTTTAAAACTTAAAAATGAAGGCAAAATTAAATATTTAGGATTTTCCTTCCACGGAACACCGGATATTTTAAGAGAAGTTGTAAAAGAACACAAATGGGATTTTTGTCAGCTTCAGGTGAATTATCTTGATTGGGATGTTGTAAAGGCTCATGAACAATATGATATTGCACAGAGTGAAGGTATTCCCGTTACGGTTATGGAACCTCTCAGAGGCGGCGGACTTGTTAATTTAAGTGATAAAGCACTGGCTAAATTAAAAGAAAATTATCCCGATACTACACCTGCGGCATTCGGCTTACGCTGGGCGGCTTCAAGGCAAAATGTAATAACGGTATTATCGGGCATGAGCAATCTGGAACAGGTTAAACAAAATATTGAAACATTTATGAACTATAAAGATATGACGCCCGAAGAAGAAAAAACAGCGGATGAAATAGCCCGCATTATTCAATCTCAAGGAGAAATCAACTGTACGGCATGCAAATACTGTATGGAGGTTTGTCCGAAGGGTATTAATATTCCGGCAATTTTCTCGCTTTATAATCAGTATAAAGTTACAAATAATAAAATGTTATTTAAAATATACTACGAATCTCTGGCGGAAAGCGAACAGGCTCACAACTGTATCAAATGTAATTTATGCAATAAAAATTGTCCGCAAAACCTTGAAATTCCGAAATTATTAGCCAAAATTGAAGAAGAGTACAAAAAAGGTTAAATTAAAAAAAGCCAAAATGAAAAATAAAATTTATAAAATAAGGTTATTATTATCGACGCTTATCGGGATTTTATCCGCACTTGCCGTTTTTGGCGTATTTTATGGAATAAAATTCTTAGATATTCAATTTAGCCCGCTTTTCCAAAGATTAATTTTTGATTTTTCAATAGCGGCGCTTCTTTTGTTTTTGTCGATAATAATTTTAACCGTTATTTTCGGAAGATTTTATTGCTCTCTTCTTTGTCCTTTTGGGATTTTACAGGAATTTATTGCATTTATAAGGGGAAAAAGGAAAAATACTCCTCACGGAAACTATGGTTTTAAATATTTGATTGCAGGTTTAACTTTTGGTTGTTTAATCGGAGGCTCCGCTTTAATCATAAGATATATTGACCCTTATACGGTTTTTGGCTCGGCATTCAGCTTGAGTGCTTTCGGATTGGCTTTTGCGTGTATAATTTTTGCACTTGTGCTGTTTAAAAACAGATTTTTTTGCACGAATATTTGCCCCGTAGGATGTGTTTTAGGACTTATTTCAAAAATATCCGTTAATAAATTATACATGGATGAAAACTGTGTAAGCTGCGGACTGTGTGCAAATAATTGTCCGTCAGGATGCATAAACCATAAAGATAAAAGCATAAACAACGAAACTTGCGTAAAATGTTTAAAATGCATTTCGGTTTGCCCTAAGGGTGCAATAAAATTCGGGGTTCGTCCCGTTCGATTTAATCCGAAAAGAAGAGATTTTTTATGGATGGCGGGCGCTTTCGGTGTTATAAGTGCAGGATATCTTGCAGGTTTGAACTTTACAAAGAATATAGCCAAAAAAATTAAAGATATAATTTTGCCCGCAGGTGCGGATGATATAAGCAGAATGGCAAATAAATGCTTGAATTGTAACCTGTGTATAAATAACTGTCCGAATAAAATTCTTACAAAAGCGGGCAACAATTTTCCGGTTGTTCATATTGATTATAAACAGGGGCAGGGATATTGCAAATACGATTGTAACGAGTGTTCAAAAGTTTGTCCGTCCGGAGCGATTAAAAAGATATCTCTTAATGAAAAGCAAAATACAAGAATAGCCATGGCGGTAGTTCAGGAAGATTTATGCAGCAGGTGCGGACTTTGTGCCGGTGAATGCCCCAAAAATGCGATAAAATTTGACAGCTCAAAATCGGCAGAGGTAATAAGCTCTCTTTGTATCGGATGCGGAAAATGTGCAAAGAAGTGTCCGGCAAAAGCTATAGAGCTTTTTGCAGTAAATAAACAAAGTATTATATAATTAAAGAACAACTCTGAATAAAATTAAGGAGAAGACAATGTCAATAGGAATACAGGAAATAACTCTTATTTTAATTGTGATTTTATTGCTGTTCGGCGGAAAGAAAATCCCTGAACTTGCAAGAGCGCTGGCAAGAGCTTCTTATGAATTTAAAAAAGCTAAAGAAGATATTAAAAAAGCGGCCGATGAAATTTCACAAGAAGAAAATCCGACAACAGAGTATCAATTAAAGGATGACCCGAAAGAACCTCAAGTATAATTATGCAGGAAAATGACGATAACCAGAGCTTGATATCCCATCTTGAAGCTTTAAGAAGCACTTTAATAAAATGTTTCAGCGCAATAGGAATATTACTTCCTTTCACGTTTTATTTCAGCCCTAAGTTTCTTGATTTACTTGTTAAAATTTTAATAAGTGATACCAAAATTACCTTTAATTACTTTGCTCCGATGGAAGTTTTTATTCTGCAGATAAAACTTGCCCTTTTAATGTCCGTAATTATTGCCTTTCCTTATATTGCAAAACAAATATGGAATTTTATACTGCCTGCATTGTATGAGAATGAAAGAAAATTTATGGGAAATATGATTTTTATTTCCGGATTTTTATTTATTACGGGTTCAATATTTTGTCTTTTTGTAATTTTGCCGATGGTGATGCGTTTTGGTATATCGTTTATGTCAAACGGAATTCAGGCAATGTTCGGTATATCAAATGTCGTTAACCTTGTTCTCGGGCTCACGTTTGCTTTCGGTATTATGTTTCAGGTACCTCTTGCCGTAAATATGCTTGTAAAATGGGATATTTTATCTTATGATACGGTCAGTTCAAAACGACCATATGTTGTTGTGATTTTACTTATTTCGGCAGCACTCCTGACCCCGCCGGATATCATAAGTCAGCTTTTGTTATTTCTTCCGACTTATTTATTGTTTGAGCTCGGATTGTTGTTCTCTAAAAAAAATAAAAATTGCAATCAAGATAAAACAAAACAATTATGAATTTAAAACTCGGTTTAGCAACTAATTTATTAAAACCTCTTGAAACAAGCTCTTCTCTTGGTATGTTTGCAAGAGATACCGGCGGCTGCTTAATTTCAAGATTAGGTCTGTCAAGAAGCAAGTACGAATCAAGAGAAATAAGTATTGCAGAAATATCGGAATCGGTACTTTTTTATTTTTCCGCCCCGACTCTGGCTAAAGCGGGAGCAAAATATTTCCTAAAATATACAATCTTGATAAAGATACGTTTACTTCAAATATTCAAAATCTGAAGGATGTTAACAAAGATACTTTAAAAAAAATAAAACTCGGAAAATTCGGACAAATTTTATCCGTATTCGGGATAATTCTCCCTGCTGTTTTTGCAATTGCACCCGTGAGGAACAACGTAACACTATCAAAAACGGGTAAAAATAAGTTCGTTTCCGTTGTGGGTTTAGAAAATAATAAAAATAATGACCCAAAAAATGCTAAAAATAAAACATTAAGCTTATTAAAAAAATTGGGAATTATATCAGGTGTTGTGCTTACTGCAACTGCGGGTGTGCTTGCATTATCAAAAAATAATAAATTTTATCAAAAAGCAGAACCCTTTATTGACAAAATAATAAAATATTTTGATTTTACAAAAACAGGAGATTTGGAGCTCTTGCATTACGGTGCTTTGATTTATCCCGTCAGTATTGCAAGTTATTTTTATGCAAGCAGAGATAAATATGAAGTTATGGAAAACGCCCGCAGATTTTCAATAACCGTGCCTTTGTTGTTTTTTGGCGAAAAATTGGTTCAAAATCCGATATATAAGCATTTTGATAAGAAATATAATACAGATGTTTTTAACGGAGGAAATATAAAATCATATAAGGATATTTTAAAACTTCCCGAAGATAAGATGAAACAAATGCTGAAAACAAAAAATAAAGCCTACGGTCTGACGTTTTTTATAAATACTCTTGCAATTGCCGCTGCTGTTGCGCTTTTGAACAGAATTGAAACAAAAAGAAATTATAAAAAAGAGCAAGAAAGAGAAAAATTCAACAGTATGAATTTTACTATGTTAAAACCGAGCATGAAAGATTTTATGTTAAAATAATTAAAATGAAAGATGTGGGATTTGCAAAACTTGATACGGAAAGATTATGCAGGCGGGGATACTCCGAAGCTGTTTTTTGCGAATGTAAAACGAAAGATGAACTTTTAAAAATATTTTCGGTATTTATAAAGAAAACAACCAGAATGTGTTGGGCACAAGAGCAACGGTTGAACAGTACGAGTTTTTAAAAAGCACTTTTCCGGATATTAAATATAATGAAAAAGGGCGCACGCTGACTCTTATATCAAAAGAAATTGAAAAAACAGGAGAAGTTGCAATATGTACGGGCGGAACCGGAGATATCCCCGTTGCCGAAGAAGCTTTTGATACTGCGGAATTTTACGGAAGCCGTGTAAAAAAGTATTATGACATAGGAATTGCCGGAATACACAGACTTTTCCATAAAATAGACGATATTAAAAAAGCAAATGTTATTATTGCGGTTGCAGGCATGGAAGGAGCACTGGGCGGGGTTATTACAGGGCTTGTTGATATTCCCGTTATAGCCGTACCGACTTCAGTCGGTTACGGGTCGTCTTTAAAAGGAGTTTGCGCTCTTTTAACAATGTTAAATTCCTGTGCCGAGGGAATGACTGTTGTAAACATTGATAACGGTTTTGGTGCGGGCTATAGCGCAAATATGATTAACAGACTAATAGAAGGTAAAAAAAATGACTGATTTATATTTTGAATGCACGGGCGGAATTTCGGGTGATATGTCCGTCGGAGCTTTATTGGATTTGGGTGCTTCGAAACAAAATTTGTTAAATGTATTAAAATCAATTGGTCTTGATGACGAATTTACCTTAGAAATTACGGAAAAGAAGGTTAATTCAATAAAAACTTGTGATTTTAACGTAATAATTAATCATCACCATGATGAACATCACCATCATCATCACAGAAATCTTGAAGATGTACTTAAAATAATAGAAAAAGCGGATACAACCGCAGGTGCAAAAAACTTGCAAATAAAATTTTTACAATAGTTGCCGAAGCGGAAAGTAATGTTCACGGACTTCCTGTTGACGAAATTCATTTTCATGAGATAGGGGCGATTGATTCAATAGTTGATATTTTAAGTTTTGCGGTATTATTCGATGAATTGGATGTAAAAAACGTATATTTCAGCCCGTTAACGGAAGGTATCGGAACTGTTGAATGTCAGCACGGAACAATGAATGTGCCTGTTCCTGCGGTATGCGAAATTGTATCAAAGTATAAACTTCCGATTAAAATAACCGAAAACAAAGGAGAAATGATTACTCCGACAGGTGCCGCCATAGCAGCTTCAATCTACACGGCAAAAAAACTTCCGGAAAGTATTATTATTGATAAAATAGGCTGCGGCGCGGGAAAAAGACCTTATAAAAATCCCGTTTTAAGAGTTTTGAGTATCCTTAATAACTAAAATTGTGCCGATAATCATAAATATGAGTGCAATATAAAATTGAATGTTCGGCAATTCCCTAAGGAAAATTAAGCAGAAAATCACTCCGATAAAGGGTGAAAGCGAATAGTAAGCACCCGTTTTAACCGCTCCGAGAAATCTTTGAGCATATATATACAGGCAAACGCTGATACCGTATGAAATAAAGCCGAGTAATAATGCAAAAACAATATATTTAACCGCAGGAAAGTTTTCTTTTAAAATAATTGCAAGTATTAAACTTCCCATTCCCGAGCATAAACCTTTTATTGTTGTAATTTGTGCGGTGTTTTTACTGCTGACTTTTCTTGTAAAATTGTTTTCAAGTCCCCAGCATAAAGCTGACAATAATACAAACAAAGAGCCCCTGTTAAAAACAAGGCTTTCAATTCCTTCAAATGTTAATATGCAGCATGCGGCGGTAATCAGCATAATTGCCGGCATTAAACGTTTTGAAACGGCTTCTTTAAAAATAATATAAGCAAATAAAGAAGTACAAACAAGCTCAAAATTACCGAGAAGAGATGCGTTTGCTCCTGTTGTTTTTGATATTCCGAACATAAGAAGCGTAATTGCCGAAATATCAAGCAAAACAATTGCAACCATAACGGGTAACTCTTGTGTTGTAAGTTTATTTGCGGATTTTTTTGAAAAAAGTCCGATAATGCTTAAGCCTATTCCCGCTCCAAAATATAAAAAACCGCCAAGCATTGCATAGCCTATATATGAAGTAAGTATTTTTGCAAAAGGAATGCATACGGCAAAAAATACAGCCGACAATGTTGCAATATTTATCTTATTTTTTATCCAAAATTTCATTCATGCTTCCGCTTCTGTATCCGGTTAAATCAAGCGTAATATATTTAAAACCTAAAAGTTTAAGTTTATCCGTTATTTGTTTTTTGTTTTTTAATATCTTTTCAAATTCATCGGGAATTACTTCAATTCTTGCAATATTGCCATGCAGCCTTACTCTTACCTGATAAAATCCTAAATCAAGCAAAAATTGTTCGGCTGAATCTACCATATGCAATTTTTCTTTTGTAATTTCTTCTCCGTATGTAAAACGGGAGGCAAGACAAGCGTATGACGGTTTATCCGCTGTTTTTAAACCGAGTTTGCGTGATAATATGCGAATTTCATTTTTTGAAAACTTCAATTCTTTTAAAGGGCTTTTAATTCCGAGCTCAAAAACAGCCTGCATTCCCGGTCTGTAGTCATTTTCATCATCAAGATTGGAGCCTTCAAGTATATATTCAATATTGTTTTGTTTTGCAATTTCTTTCATTTTTTGGAAAAGCGCTTTTTTACATAAATAGCACCTGTTTGGCGGATTTGACTTAAAGCCTTCTATTTTGAGTTCATCAAATTCAACAACGATGTGTTTAATATTTTCATTTTTGCAAAATTCAACTGCCTGATTTATCTCGCGTTCGGGAAAAGAATCAGCTTTTATACTCAGCGCTATAACATTTTCTTTCAGTTCATCATGAGCAACTTTTAATAAAAAAGTGGAATCAACGCCTGACGAAAATGCAATCGCAACCTTTTTCAGCTTTTTTAAATATGCTTTTAAATTTTCTAATTTATTCTCCAAAAATCTCCGCACTTTCTTTCATATTTTTTCTTATTTCGACTTTAAAAGGAATTGAAGTATAAATTTTTCTCTGCAATTTTTTATGGCTTTAGCCAAATTCATTCTTACATCGGGGTTGGAAGTATATAAGTCAATGCAATTTACGCCGTTTTCAAGCATTACCTTTATAAATGCTTCGGTTTCTTCGGGAGTTTTCCCGATAAGACCCTCGCAGCCCATACCGATTTCACTGACTTTTATTCCTGTGGCTCCCAAATTTCTGTATTTCATTTTGTTAATCCTTAAATTTTTCCCCGTCGAGGTATCTTATTACTCTTGCGGGATTTCCGACAACTACGGCATTATCGGGAACATCATGCGTTACAACCGCGCCTGCGCCTATAACGGCATTATTACCTACGGTTACACCCGGAAGTATGGTAACATTAACTCCTATCCAGACATTTTTCTTTATATGCACAGGTTTGCAGGTTATTATATACCTGTCATACATATCGTGGTTATTTGTTGCAATGGTGCAATTTAAAGAAATCATTGTATTATCTTCAATTGTAAGTCCGCCTGCGGACATGCACTGGAAGTTGTTCAGTATTGTAACATTTGAGCCGATTTTAACTTTATCTGCAAGAATTGTAAAAATCGGAGGGTTGATAACGGTGTTTTCACCCAAAGTATGACAAAAAAGTTCATCAATCAGTTTTTTGCATTCGGGAGTAGTCGGATTTGTGTGATTAATTCTGAAACATAAATCAGAACTTCTTACAGCTTCCTTTGTTCTTTCAGGTTCCTGATTTCTTACGTCAATTCTTATTTCTTCCATAAATTTCTTTCTTGTAACCTCTTTTACAGTGTTTTTAGCCATTGTGAAACCTTTTTATCGGCTTCTTTTCTTTCTTTTTGTGCAATATGTCCGTAAATTGCAAAACCTTCGGGTTTTACCCCGCCCGAGCCTTCATGAGTGCAAAAATGATAAACCTTTTTATTTGAAAAATCATAGCTTTCCATAAATGTGTATACCGGCATCGGCATATCAGCCCACCAGTTCGGATATCCTATAAACACAACATCGTAATCGTCAAAATTTTCAACCTTACCGATTATTTCAGGTCTTGCGTTTTCATCTTTCTCTTTTTTGGCATATTGGGTTAATGCAATATATCCCATCGGGTATTCATCTTTGGCAACTTTTATTTCAAATAAATCCCCGTTTGTTTTTTCCGCTATCATTTTAGCGATTATTGCGGTATTTCCTTCAGTAATTGTACCTACGCTATATTGTTCTCCCGTGCGTGAAAAATATGCAACAAGAACTTTTTGGTTTTGACTTATTTCAGCTCCGTTTGCAGTCATTTCTTTGCCTCCTTTATTGATGATTATTGATGTTAAACCTGTAAAAGCTATAAGTATTGAAATTAATATAATTTTTTTCATTTTTTATCCCGTAATTAACTAAATTTTACACAGTCCGAGCGGTCGCATAATTCCAATCATTCCTTCAGATGCAATATCATTAATTATTTTACCTTCACTGTTGAAATAATAGAAATTCATAACCGTTGTTTCAATTTTTTTGCCAGTTGGTAAAACTCCTAAGAATTCACCGTCATGAGTGCCTGTTAAAATCCATTTTACGGCAACTTTATTTTCATTTGCCACAATGTCCGTTAATTTCCATTGAACATCGGAAAATCCTTTCCTCATCCAATGCACAACGGACAAATAACCCTCTCCGCCGTATAAAGGTTTCGGGCTTGCGGGAGTATAAAATGATGCGTCTTTTGCGATTAATTCTTCCGCAAGACTGACATCCGCCGTATTTATCATTATTTCAAACTTTTTCATTAATTCAATATTGTGTTCAATTATATCCATAAACACTTTTATCCTTTTTTAAATATACTTTATGTATTTGTATTGAATATTTATAACTCAAGGGTTTATTGTTCAAGCCGAATGTATATCTTCCGCTTCAGTCTCTTTTGTTCAAAAATACTCATGCGCTCTCCTGTTTTTTTCTTTTATTTTATGTAATGATAATAGTCAAGGCAAGCTTCATAATATAATTTTACAGATTAATAACGGTTGCCGAAATTAATCAGTACAAAAAACATACGGAGAGAATATTTAAATGAATAAATATAAAAAAACATATAATGTGATACTTGATAATATGGATTTATTTGAATACAGGTTGCGCCCTATTTCGGCAATAATGTATTTACAAGACGCCTTTGCAAGACTTTGCGCAACAAAAAAAATGGCAGCGTATGATTTATTTGCAACAAATCAATACTGGATAGTAACCGAGTTTAATATAGATTTTATTGATAATTTGCCCTTCTGGTCGGAAGAAATCGATGTCAGCGTATGGATTTCCGAGGTTACAAAATTGAAAATTTATACGGATTACGAATTATCATATAAAAATAAACCTTTTGCAAAGGGTAACGCCCTCTGGTTTATTATTGACAAAGAAACAAAACGTCCGGCAAAGACCGATATTGTATCGGAAAGGTTTGATATATGCCCCGAACTGATGCTGGGTGAACACAAAAAATTCATATTGCCCGAAGCGGGAGAAAAAGTGAGCGAAATTAAGCATACAAATAATCTTTCGGATTTGGATTTTAATAACCACGTAAACAACAAAAGTTATATAAATCTTGCAGAGATGACCGCAAATGACGAATTCAGAAAAACTCATACTTTAAAAAGTTTGAATATTAAATTTAACAGAGAAACTTTTTTGGGCGATACATTGATTTGTTCTACATATAAGACGGATAAAAAAGATGTATATACGCATGTTGTGGAACATAACGGGGTATCGGTATGTGATATTGCAACTTCATGGGGTAATAAGGAAAATAAAGACAGTATTGTCGGGTATAATTTAAAAATTAAAACGAATAATTTTTTGGATTGCCACGAGGCTTTCAGCCTCTTGCAATGACGCAAATTTGGATGGCTCACACTCCGGTCGTTACGAGCGTAAGCGAAGTAATCCATTTTGCGAGAATGCTAAAATACATTCGCATACGATATCA
>CADBOZ010000085.1 GCA_902796515.1 uncultured bacterium
ATTAAGACTAAAAATTGTTAGATAGTATTAAAAGGATTAAATTATGGCTTTACCAAACGTAGCTTATTTTTCAATGGAGATTGCAATCGACCAATCACTTGCCACTTATTCCGGCGGTCTGGGTTTCCTTGCAGGCTCTCACATGCAATCAGCAGGTTATTTGCAAATGCCTATGGTTGGTGTAACGATGTTATGGTCTTTTGGCTATTACGACCAGAGAATAGATGAAAATGGTAATGTTGAAGTAGCATACATCAGAAAACATTATGATTTCTTAACCGACTTAAATATTTCAACAACACTCAAAGTGTTCGGAGAAGATGTTATTGTTAAAGCATACAGGGTTGAAGGTGAATTATTCGGAACTTGCCCGATTTACCTTTTGACAACTGATGTTGACGGAAACTCCGAATGGGCAAGAAAAATATCTCATAAATTATATGACGGAGATGAAAAAATTCGTATTGCTCAGGAAACCGTTTTAGGTATAGGCGGTGTTAGAGTTCTTCAAGCGGTAGGATATAACTTTGATGTTATTCATATGAACGAAGGTCACGCTTTACCCGCAGCATTTGAATTATTAAGACAATACAACGGCGACCTTAAAGCTGTTCGCCAAAAAACAGTATTTACAACACACACACCGGTTCCCGCAGGAAATGAAGTTCACTGGGTTGATAAATTATTAGACGGCGGCTTCTTCTCCGGATGTTCAAGAGAAACAGCTGTTGAACTAGGCGGCGAAAACTTCTCATTAACGGTTGCAGCACTCAGAATGTCAAGAATAGCAAATGCCGTATCTCAACTTCACGGTCTTGTAGCAAATAAAATGTGGGAATGGGTTAAAGACAGATGCCCGATTAAAGCAATTACAAATGCGGTTAACCTGCATTACTGGCAAGATAAAAGAATTGCTTCAGCTAAAACTTCGGAAGAATTACTGAATGCAAAACGTGAAATGAAAAAAGATTTATTCCAATATATTTCAGACACTCAAGGCAAACGTTTTGACCCCGACGTTTTAACAATAACCTGGGCAAGAAGATTTGCCGATTATAAACGTGCATGGCTAATCTTAATGGATAAAGACAGAATCAGCAAGTTATTAAACGAAAATAAAGTTCAAATTATATTTGCCGGTAAATTCCATCCTGATGATGAAATGGGTAAAGAAACATTCAATAATATTTTAAGAGAATCTTACAATATGAGAAATGTTGTTGTATTACCGGGTTATGAATTGGCTCTTTCGGCTAAATTAAAAAAAGGTTCCGATATCTGGTTAAATACGCCGACTCGTCCTCTTGAAGCATCAGGAACTTCAGGAATGTCAGCAAATATGAACGGTGCCGTTCACTTCTCAATTTTTGACGGATGGGCAGTAGAAGGTACATTCCCCGGAATTAACGGTTATACAATCGAATATCCGGGACTTGACGACGATATTCCTTGGGAAGAAAGACACTGGAAAGATCATAGATGTATGATGAATACATTGGAAAATGAAATCATTCCTACATACTATGAAAACAAACAAGAATGGGCTCGTCTGATGCGTCAGGCTATAAGAACAGCTGAAGGATATTTCAATTCAGACAGAATGGTTATAGAATACTTTAACAGAATATATAAACCGATTGCTCATGGCGGAGCTCAGGCGGAAGAAAATAATGTTTCGGAAATGAAAGCAATTGAAACGCCAAATCAAGATGCCTGGACTTATTCAAATATAAAATAAAACAAGTAATCTATATCAAAAAAGACCTTTTAAAATTTAAAAGGTCTTTTTTTTATTTTATAAGTTAAATGCTATTGGTTTGAGGGTTTTGATATCATTTCATAGGTGATTTTTTTTGCTTTTAATATTAAATCACAAAGTTCTCTTGCAGCCCCCCTGCCTCCTCCGCGTGTTGAAACAAAATTGCAAACATTTTTAACCTCTTCAACCGCATCAGCAGGACAGCAGCTTAAACCTACTTTTTTAAGCACGCATATATCAGGAAGGTCATCTCCCATATATGCAACTTCACTGTATTTTAAGTTATACTTTTCAACAAGCTCATCGAGCGCCGGAACTTTATTTTTTTGTCCCATGTACAGTTCTTTAATGTCTATCATTCCCGCTCTTAATTTTACGGTATTATTATTTCTTGCGGTAATTATTGCCGTTACAATTCCCGCTTTAGACAACATTACAATC
>CADBOZ010000086.1 GCA_902796515.1 uncultured bacterium
AATAACACCTAATGTCATGTGTTAAACCTTTCTGTTGTGAGAGCTACTTTTTATAGTTTTTCTCTTTGTACTTACTTGCTTTGTTTCTTCTGAAACTCTGCCTTCTAATAGATCACATTAATTATTAAATTGTCATGTGTACTATTTTTTTGAAATAAAATTATAGTTTTATTTCAATGTCAACTCCGGACGGAAGATCCATTCTTTGAAGTTCTTCCATTGTTTGCGAAGTTGCTTCATAAATATCGATAATTCTTTTATGTGTTCTCATTTCAAAGTGTTCACGAGATTTTTTATCTACGTGAGGTGAACGAAGAACACAATATACTCTGCGTTTTGTTGGCATCGGTATAGGGCCTGATACTGCCGCATCAGTTCTCTTTGCCGTTTCTACAATCTTTCGAGCGGAACTATCAATTAATTGGTGGTCGTATGCTTTAAGCCATACTCTAATCCTTGATTTGTTTGTTGTGCTCATTTTTGTTTTATTACCTTTTTTACATACTTGTGTAGCATATTTTAAATTATTACAAACATAATTTGCCGTCAACACTTTTTTTGAAAAGCAATTTGACATGTTTACATATCTTTAAAAAGGCTGAAAAAATAATTTTGCTAAATTAATAATTTATGAATATACCTTTTTGTCAAGGTTTTGCCTTGGATTTATAATGTTATAAACTGCTTATTGGCAAAAAAACGGGCAGTTCGGTAAAAAAGAACTGTCCGTTTTAAAATATTTTTTATTTAATTATTTTTGAATATCTTTCATTGAAAGACCAATTCTGTGTTCTTGAGGAGTGAATTTTTTGATTAATACTTCAATTTCATCTCCAAGGTTAAACATAGAATTTAAGTTTACCTGACCGTCGGCAATTTCGGATGACGGAAGTAATGCTTCAACTCCGGGGAATATATTGATAAATGCTCCGAAAGAAGTGATTTTATTGATTGTACCTTTAATAACGTCACCTTCTTTAAATTTATCAATAATTTCATCCCAGGGGTTTGCTCCCATTCTCTTTAATGATAATGAAATTCTCTTTAAGTCTTCATCTATTTTAATAATTTTAACTTCGATTTTTTGACCTAATTGAATAACGTCACTGGGGTGTTTAATTCTTTCCCATGAAATTTCGGAAATCGGTAATAAGCCGTCAATACCTTCGATATCAACAAAAGCACCAAAATCGGCAATTCTTACTACTTCACCTTCAACAACCTGATCAACGGCAAGACGTGAAATAATTTCATCCGCAACCATTTCTCTTTGTTGAGTGTATACTTGTCTTTGAGATAGTATAAGTTTGTTTCTCTTAGGATCCGCTTCTAAAATTTTAACTTCAATTTCCTGTCCCGCTTGCATATCGGAAGGAGTGCCGGTTCTTAATTGACTTGAAGGAATAAAACCTCTTAAACCTTCGATTTCAGCAATTAGACCGCCCTTAACGGATGATAAAACTTTTGCCATGCAATTTTCGTTGTTTGCTTTCATATCGGCAAGTTTTTGCCAAGCTTGAGCGCAGGAAACTTTCTTTAATGATAAAACCGCAACTTCGTCATCTTCTTCGTCTTTAATTATGTAGAATTCTTTTTCATCCCATAATTTAATAACGTCGTCAACATTTTTATCGGGGAAGTTTGAAATTTCTCTGTTGGGAAGGAAAGCTTCCGTTTTAGCACCGATATCAACGAGATATCCGTCTTTTTCTTTTTTAACAACTACGCCTTTTACAACATCTGCTATGTTGATTTTGTAAGTGTAAGAATCTGCAAGTAATTTTTCAAATTCTTGATTTGACATTGTTTCTTTTGTCATTTTAATTTTTTATCCTTTCTAATATTTATTTAATTTTTCTATTACTTTATTAATTATGCCGTCAGGTGTTGAAGCTCCTGCCGTTACTCCTATATTTGCCGAAGAATTAATAATTTCCGCATAATTATCAAGCTCTTCTTCGCTTTCGATATGAATTGTTTTTGTAATTTTTTCCAATATTTCAGCCAAATGTGTGGTATTTGCACTTTTTTTAGAGCCTACAACGACCATTAAGTCCGAATTTTCGGCAAGTTCACGGGCTTCATTTTGTCTTAGAGATGTTGAGGGGCAAATTGTATTTTGAATATTTAAAATTTTACAAAATGATGACAGATATTCAACAACTTCAAACAAAAATTCTTTTGTTTGAGTAGTTTGAAGAACAACCCCGACTTTTGACGCCCCTTTTATAGTATGCTCGATTTCTTTAAGTGCATCGATGTTATTTGCCACAAATATATTATTTTTGTTTTTGAGGCAATTTTCCGCATTGGCTTTTATTGCTTTTACTTCGGGATGGTCGTTTTTTCCTAAAATTATGACAAAATATCCGTTTTGAGCAAGCTCCATTGCCTTATTTTGAACTTTTTTAACATCAAGACATGTTAAATCAACTATTTGAAAACCGCTTATTTGCAATGCTTTAAAGACATCATTGCTTTCGCCATGACTTCTTATTATACAAATGCCGTCACCATGTTCCGGAATTTCTTGTAACGTTTTAATACCAAGACTGTTTAATTCCGAAATGACGTGCGAATTATGAATAAGCTCCCCCAAAACAGATATATTTGTTTTGGGGTTTTCGTGTTTCAGTTTTTTTGTTGTATCTACAGCTCGCTTTACGCCATAACAGAAACCGGCATTATTTGCTAATTTAATATTCCTTTTGATAAGCTTTTAAGCCATCCTTTTCAATAAAGTCAATATTGTTAAATATTGCTAAAATAATTTAAACATAAATATTTTTTTAG
>CADBOZ010000087.1 GCA_902796515.1 uncultured bacterium
ATTTATTTTATACACACTACCTAACACTAACTAACACTACTAACTTTCACGAGAATCAAGCAAAAAGATTTTCAAAGCCCCGTCAAATTTGAGGGGCTTTTTTATTGGCAATTTATTTAAGACTCCTTAAATCAACATTTAATTTTGAAGCATTATTTAAGTTTCCGTTGATTTTTACGGAAAAAATTTCCTGCTCCGAATCATTTGCTTCAACCGGCGGTATTTTTTTAATTTTTTCGTAATATAAGTTTTTTTCGTCAGAGTTTCTGAAAATAAATTTAGTTATCCATGATAAAGGAACAAAAAGAACCCTTATTCCTTTTTGCGCCTTTTTATTATATCTTCCGAGAAGGTTAATATTTGAATTTTGGGTATTTATGTTGTAATCACCTGTTGCGTATACGGATAAGTATTTATGTTTTGAATACAATTCTATATCCTGAACTTTTTCATTTTTAAGATTAAAACCGCCGTATAAGTTTGATTTTAGTGCTTGCATCTTATTTATATCAATATTAATAAGATCTTTCAGTTTTAGTTTTATGCTTTTGTTTTCCGATTTTTTAATTATAAATTCCGTACTTCCTATTTTTGTTAATGCCCCGTTTTCAACCGAAAAATCGGCATTTGCATCAATAAATCTTACTCCGTCATATGCTTTGACACTCATTGTCGCATTAGAAGTACCTTCTATCTGGTTTTTTAAATTAAATATCATATCAGCGGCACTGTTTGAATCTATTGCACTTGCTTCAAAATCAATTGCCGATGATGAATACTTAAAGTCATATATTCCTTCCGCTTTCAAAAACCCTTTTGCAAATTTAATATCAGGCATTATAAAATATGCCATCGAGTTTTCTATAAAACCCGTTAGAGCAAGATTTTCAAGAACTATATTTTTGAAATTCAGCTCTTGAAGTGTAATTTTTCCTTTTTTTACCGTAAAATTAAAATCATCTATTTTCTTTTGAATATTTTTTTTGTTTTTTTGCGAGATTTGTTTTTTCCCTGATGTTCTTTTTATTACGTATTTTTTTAAATATAAATTTATGTCATTAACGGTAATATTATTATCAAAGCCGTTCACTAAATCTATAAAACAAGTAAAGGGCTGCATTTCAAAATTTCCCGCAGCTTTAATTTTCATTGAGTCATTATCTGCTGATATTGTGGCGTTTTTTACGTAAAAGTTTTTATATTTTGCGTCAAATACTTGAAATATTCCGGTTATGAGTTTTTTGGGTGCATTGTAATTAATATCTCCTTCAAAATATCCGCCTTTGATGTATTTTTCAAGAAATGCAAGAAACAGGACAGGCGTCCTTTCTTTTGTTTTAATGGATATATCCTGAAGATGATACTTATTATTTTCTCTTAAAAAGCTTCCTTTTCCCGTAAGTATGCTTTCGGGGTTGTCGTTTCCAAGCATATAATTAAGTTCTTTTAAATACAATACATTACCTTTTTTAAATGTTTGTACCGTTATTTTTCCTTCTTTTTCGTCGGGTATTATGTTTGTTTTTTTGTAAACGATGTTTGAATTTTTCGGAATTTGAAGTTTGTAATCAACCGTGATTTCTTTATTTTTAATGTAATACGAAATATCAATCGGCAAATTTTTCTTTGTTGAGCTGAAGTTGAGCGCGTTTTTCAATGTTTTATCGTCAATCAAGCCTTGAAGATTGCCTTTTATTGTTTTATCCGGGGAAAAGACATTTTCGGCATAAAAATCGGTATATCCTTCTTTGTTTCCTATTGTGCCTTTTTCTTTAAGAGTAATTAAATCCTTATTGAAGTTAAAAGTTGCATTTTTAAAATACATCGGTATATTGAACTTTGTATAGGTTGCTTTGAAGTTTTCAAGAGTTATTTTACCGGTTATATCTTTTGGTTTAATTATTAAATCTATACCGGCATTGCCTTTAAAATTGTCAAAATTTTCAATAAAATTTTTATTATCGGGTTCTTTTTGTTTAATAAAATAAAGAAACATATGTTCAATTTCTTCTATTGAAAGTTTGTTCCCGTGTATAGTTAAATTATAATTTGAGTTATAAGGATAACTGCCTTTTATATCCAATTCGGAATTTTTTGTGCACAGCGTCAGGCTTTCTATGGTAATTTTGTCGTTTGTAATACTTAGAGCTGAATTTAGGGCATTTATTTTATCTTTAACAAAATTTGTTTCAAAAATTAAATCAAAAGTCGACAGTTTGTTTTTATTCGCTTCAATTGTTTTAAAGTTTGAAACGGTAAGATTAAACTTTGTTTTTTTGTCGTCTTTGAGTATTATTTTTGCGCTGTTTATGTTAATTTCGGGAATGTTATTTATTTTGAATTTGTTTTCTTTTTGACTGTTATTATTTTCAAGTTTTGTTTTATTAAAGTATATTTTATCCGCATCAATTCTATAGGGCGTAAATTTTAATTTTAAAAAACTTATTTTTATCGCATCTGCTTTTAGAATTATTTCTCTGTTTGTATTTAAAAGTTTAATATCATCTAAACTTATTGTATAAGTCAGGTTATAATTTGTATTTAGTGCTAAATTATTGAATTCTATGCTATATCCTGTTTTTTCCTGAATTACATTTATGATTTTATTTTGAATTTTTGGTGAATTTACTATAACGGGGGCAAGTGACAGGAAAGATATATAAAACAATAGCAATGCAAAACTTAATAATGAGAACAAAATTATAAAAATCTTTTTTGTCATACAGAGATAATATTATGATGTTAACATTGTTGTCAATTGCTTGAATTTTCTAAACGGGTTTATTTTTATATTGCTTGAATTTAGTTTCGTAATATCTTGAAAAAATATTTTTTTTCTATATACTTTATAAAGTACTTTGTTTAAGGAGATATTTATGAAAGTTACTATCGAAGACGGATGCATCGGATGCGGCGCTTGCGAATCATTTTGCTCTGATGTATTTAAAATTGATGATGTTTGCACTGTAAACGAAGCAAATATTGCAGGTAATGAAGATTGCATTAAAGATGCAGCAGACGCTTGCCCTGTTAGTGTAATTAAAGTTGCTGAATAGTTTATTAAATTATTATAAAAGACTTACCTTTTATAAAAGGTAAGTCTTTTATAATATCTGATTCGTGTCTGTAC
>CADBOZ010000088.1 GCA_902796515.1 uncultured bacterium
CTACTCATAGGCTTATCAAACTGTTCTTTTTTCAAAAACATGGTTTGTCCATAGGCAAATTATACCACAAAATTATTTATAAAAACCTAGATTAATTGTCCCGTAAATAATCATGTCATGTGACAGGAGTAATCATCTGAAGTAATCATACAAAACCGAAAACCGAAATGAACGACAATGTAATGAAGTGAATGACAGGTTTTCGTGAAGGAAATTCCAAGATAGTCTCCTATCTCCCAAAATAACCCGATAACATTTGTTATCGGGTTATTTTTTTATAGTTGTTAAACCTGGATTTTTAAATTTTTAATTTTTGTTTCTATACACTTAAATTCATTTTTTGTTTTATTTCAGGCATTACATCACTTAAATATTGTCCGGGTTGTATCTCTATTTTATTAGGGCATTTATCATTTTTTATTCTTTCAAGAAATTTATCCCAATTCTCTTTAATCTTTTCAACAAAATTTTTATCATTGCCTCTTGTAATATATCTTTGTATCATTTCTTCTTTCATATCTTCTCTGGGATATACAATGCAATGGTCAATATTTTCATCATTCAAGGCTTGTCTTACATTTTCGTGGGAAGAAACAAATATTATATCTGCAGAATCTATATTATCTTTTATGTGCTGCATATAATTATTGGGAAAATTTGGTTCTCTTATAGGTTTCCCGTTATTGTCCAGAATTTTATTCCCGTTTGAATCCAACAACCAGGAAAATTGGCTTGAATCGGAATCTAATACTTTTTTCCCGTCAGAATGTTTTGCGATGTAACTTTTTCCCATTCCCGGAAATGCGGAAACTACAATTGCTTTACCGAAACTTACGCATCTGTTTATATTCATCAGACATTACTCCTTCACTATTTGTTATAATTCCATAAAACTGCTTAATTTTCAGAATTGATTAATAATTTAAAAATATTTACATTACTTAATTTTTACCGGCATAATAATATGTCAGGCATTGTCTGAACTACACTCTTCCTGTTCTTTTGCAGGTAATGCAACCGAAAAGAAATAACTACCAAAAATAAAAATGATTGCAAACTGCAAAACGAAGTTTTAAATCAGTTCAAGATGTTTTGCAATAAATTATAAATGTTTGCATCTTCGTAAATTCAATGTAAATTATTTATAAATAAAGTTTTTCGGAGTAGATTTTTAATTATGTTCAATAAATTTATCAATTTTATAAAAAACAGTTCATTGGTATTTAAACTTAGCACAAGTATCTTTTAACATCAGCGAAAGGATTGTATCTGATACACCCTGATAAAAATATTGAATTAAAGAAAACCATATCAGGACTTGCTGATGATATTAAATCAAAACAATTAAAATTTGTAGCCGAACAGGTAAAAAACGGAAAAAGCGGTTTTATTACAATGTCAAAATCTTCCGTTTTTAATAAGGAAGTTGTTTTTGTTTATTCCCCTATTCCGAAAACTAATTGGAGTTCTTATTTAGTATATTCATCAGAAAATTTCTATAAACCAGCTAAACATTTTCAGCTTATTTTCTTATCTGTAATCATATTGGGAGTACTTTTGCTGATTCTTTTTATAAACTGGATATGCAAATTTACAACAAATCCTGTTGTTAAATTATCTCAGGTGGCGAAATAAAAAATTAAGGTCGGAAATTTTAACAAAATTTTTACTCTCTTATTCTAATAAAATAATTAATTTAACTTTCTTAATAAATAAACAATCCGCTAATTAAAAAATACTTTCTATATATAGAGCCAGGGAAGAAAGTTAGGTGTGTTAATGAATTTGAATGCTGTCACTTTGCAAAATCAATATTTTACATCGGAATTAGATAAGCCGTATCTTAATAAAAACAGAAAAAAAGAGAATTACGGAATTTCAAGCAATAAACTTAAATATGATGAATTTGTACATAGCTCAAAAGATAATTCTCAAGAAAAAGTAAGTTTTAAAGAAGGGCTTAAACTTGTTGGCAAAGGATTTATTAATAAACTAAAAAACATGGCAACTTCTATTGTTCAACATCCTGTTAAAACAATAGCTGCTGTCGGCGCAACCGCATTATTAATTTCGGCAGCTCCGTTAATCGGGGTAGCTTCAGCAACCGCAGGTGCTTTTTTGGCATTAGGTTTTGCAGCTTATGCTGTCGGTAAAACAGCAGTTGATGTTGTTGAAACAGTAAAAGATAGCAAAGAAGGACGATATGACGAAGTTCGTCAAGATTTAGAACAAATCGGAGGAGATGGTGTAGATTTAGCGCTATCATTACCTTTTGCGCCAAAAGCGATAAAGCAAGTTTCAAGATTTGCCCGTTACGGCACAGGAACAGTCGGATTAAATACGGAATTATTATCTAATTTAAAAAATTGCCGCAGCTATTCAGATGTCAGTCTTGAATTTGCAAAAGCTAATACATCGATTAACTATGAAATGATTGGTAATGAAATGGGATTGACCGTTAAGCCAAAATTAGTATTTAAAAATATGTTTGCAAAACCTCAAGAAAATATAATTGCCGGTGCATACGAACCAACAACGGGAGAACTGCAAATAAATCAAAATATTCTCACAGGAAAAGGGAAATTGTATGCAAAATTGGGGGGCGTAAATGATATCGAAGTTATATTAAGGCATGAACTTGAACATTTCAGACAATTTTCAGATATTGCGAGAACGGAAAATATCGGAATCAACGGACTTTCTGATGCTTTAACGGAATACTACAACACTATGAAACACAAATTACCAATAGATGACCTTGAACGTCAGGGATTATCAAAAAATACAATTGAAAATATGACCAAAGGCGATAAAAGTGTATTCAATAGAGAATTTTATCAAAAATTAGTTGATGAACAGGGTGTTATTAAATCAGGCACGCAGGAGGCTGATTTGTCCGCAAAATACGTACAGGGCTTGCTGGAAAAAATCAATCCGAGTCCCGAAAGTATTGCTGAATTTAGAGAAGCCACAAAAGGGATTAACCCAATATTTGCAACCCCTGCCGAAAAAATAAAACTCATGAATGCTCAATTAAAATTATATAAATCTAATATTCTTGAAAAAGAAGCATTTGCAGCTCAAGATACATATTCAGCAAGTATTACCAAAGGCAGACCAACAATTATAAATGATACCGTTATGATAAATGCAATCACGGAATAATATTTTTTTTGAAGATAATGCAAAATTAATTAACTCCAACAAACTTTATAATTGGAAATTAAAGCCTTGCACTATACCCGAATTTCAAATTTCAACCTGCAAACATTTTGCTTAATGAAATAAAACTATCCGTCTGTTTACATTGTTTTAATTTTGGTGTTGAATAACATTATCGGATAAATTATTAATATTACGGATGAGATAAGTTAATATGTTGCAAAAAATTGTAGGTTTAGTCGGAATATTTATTTTTCTTCTGGTTGCATATCTTTTTAGCAGCAACAAAAAGGCTGTTAATATTAAAACGATTACAATTGCGCTTTTCTTTGAATTAATTACGGCAATGGCAATTTTTTTATTACCTAAAAGCAGAGATGTGTTATTAGCATTCAGTAATTTCTTTACTAAAATTATTGAAGCCGCAAGAGAAGGGATTGTATTTGTTTTCGGTTCTTTAGGGGCAGCAAACTCTCAACAGGGTTTTATTTTAATATTTCAAAGTTTAACATTTATAATAATATTTTCCGCACTTTGCAGTTTATTATATTATTTAAGAATTTTACCGTTTATTATTGTAACAATAGCCAAATTTGTAAAAAAATTCTTCGGAATAAGTGCTGTTGAAGCAATATGCTCTGCGAGCAATATATTTGTTGGTATAGAATCTTTTACCAGCATAAGACCGTATTTTAGTTCAATTACAAGGTCGCAATTATTTTTAATTTTTACCGTTTTTATGTCAACAATAGCTTCTTCAATGTTGGCGCTGTATGTATCGCTTCTTAGCGATAAAATTCCGACAATTGCCGGTCATCTGGTTGGGGCAACGGTTTTATCCATTCCTGCCGCAATTATGGTTGCAAAAATTATGGAGCCCGAAACAGAATCACCGGAAGCAAATGAAATAAAAATGGAAATACCCGATAGTGCAAAATCCTTCACGGGGAGCATTGTCAACGGTGCGGCAGACGGCGGTAGAATGGTTATGGGTATTGCGGTATTACTTGTTGCGGTAATCGGGATATTGGGTATAATAAATTTGTGCTTAAGTTATTTTACCGATATTACAATGGGGCAATTTTTGGGAGTTTTGTTTAAGCCCGTTGCTCTTTTAATGGGAATAAACCCTGCTGATGCAGCATTAGTCGGAGAACTTCTGGGCACAAGATTAATTATGACCGAAGTTCCGTCTTATGTAGCTTTAAGTCAGGCTGTGAATGCGGGTACTATTTCCGCTCACAGCGCAATGGTAGCTTCTTACGCATTATGCGGTTTTACAAGTATTGAATCTTTAAGTATAGCAATCGGCGGAACGGTTTCTTTAGTCCCTGAAAAAACCGAATTAATAACATCAATTTGTTATAAAAGCTTACTTGCAGCAACAATTACAACACTAATTACGGGAACCGTTGCGGGATTATTTTATATTAGTTAATTAAGGATTTTAGATATTTTATAATAATATTTTGCTATGGATTTTTCCATAACTAACATTGCAGCATAAACTTTTAAAGTTGTGTAGCGCATAAACATATTTGCGTTGCAGATAAATAATTTACAGATTAACTTTTGTAACAAAATTAAAATATTTTTTGGAATTTGTTTAAGTTAATCTGTATATTTACCGATAAAAGTACTTGACTATAATTTTTAGCTAAGGAATGGCAAAAATGTCATTTAGTACAGATATACCAAATCTTTCAACTCCCGCTTCAGGGCAGGAAGAAATTAAA
>CADBOZ010000089.1 GCA_902796515.1 uncultured bacterium
AAAAATTATTACAATAAAAAATCTTTTCATAATTTGATTTTAACGATTTTATTAAAAAATTCAACCCGAAGATTGAGGATTTTTTAACTTATTCCCTGTAGTATATCATTAAAGGGGAGATATTTTGAAACAACTATTATCACTTTTTATACCTTTATTTCTGATAATTGCGCTTGTGATTAATCAGGTATTGCCTGCGGATGCCGCCAAAAAAACCGTTAAGAAAAAAGGCGTGAGTCAGGAGGTTTTAACCGAGTACACTGAAAATATTGATGCGCTCACCAAAAAAATTTATGAAAGGGAATTGTATACCCCTGAAGATGCTAAAAATTTAATAGAATTAAAATTAAAGCTTGATGAATTAATGGACACACTTCCCGAAGCAAGTTTTGCACCTTTGTATTTTAAAATAGGAAACATTTTTCGCTTAAGAGGCGATAAGGAAGATGCTGTTATTTGTTATCAAACAATACTTGAAAATTTCTATGATACGGCATACGGCCCGAAATCAAGAGATATTCTGACAGATATGGGTGTTGAAATTAAACTTCCATCAAAAGAAGAAGATGAAGGCGAAGAAATTTAATTTGTCAAAAACTAATGTTATAGTAGAATATATTAGTAAGTCATACTGTACACCCTTGAAGAATTAAAATTAAAATGGTAGCTCCATACACCCAAACAGTTCAAAATACAGCAAAATGTCCCCATGGTTTCCCCGTCGGCACATGTCCGATATGCTCCGGTATGGGCGGAGGTATGAAATCAAAAGACAGAGATAAGCCCAGAAAAGCGGGGGAAATGAGCTACAACGAGTGCCTTGCGGAATGGCATAAAATGCAGGCAAAAAAAGATGCCAAAAATCAGGCAAAAATTCAAGCCGATTCTGACAGAATTCAAAATTTAAAACAAAATGCTCTTCAGTCTAAAATCCTTGCAGGGCTTGATAAAATTCAAAAAACTTTTGATAAGATATCTCAAAACATCAACAATCTTCCTTCAGTTATAAAAGCACCGGCAAAATTCATTATGAATAACATTTTAAAACCGGTTTTAAATTTTGTTTCAAATGTGATATCATCGGCAACAAAAAATATTCAGGCGTTTTTTAATAATGCAACCAATTTTATAAGCTCCGTAACAGAGAAGCTTGCAATGGTTTTCGGGGAAATAAAAAATTTCAAAGACAATCAATTATTGAATAAAGCTAAAAAAACCTTAAAAACAATACTTTCTCTTCTGACCGAAGAAGAAGAGGAAGAAGCAAGCGAAGAAGCCGAAAAATTGAAAGCAAGAGAAATCAAAAAAGTTTTAAAAGGTATATTCAGAATAAGAAATACCTCCAAGAAAGAACAAGATGACGAAGATAAAGCCGATTGATGCATATAAAATTAAAACCAAAAGAAACTCGCCCACATACGATACATCAAGAGTAAATAAAGAAAACATAGCAAAAAATAATCTCAAAGGCGTTTTATTAAATACGTATATTAAGGACGGTTCTAAAAATCAGGAAAATTTCAGTAATTTTGATGAAATATCTTCAAGGCTCTTAATCCCCGAAAACTATAAAAAACCCGTTAAACAAGAAAGAGAGAAGGCCGAATCATTTGATATTAAAAAAGCAATGAAGCCCGTTCTGCTTGCGGGAGGAATTATCATAGGTACAATTCTCGGTTTAACTTATGCCGTAAACAAATATTCGGGTGCAATGGCAAAGGATGCGGGGCTTGTTTATCCTCCGGCTGTTGCAAGTAACAATAATCTAAATCAGGAACCGCATTTTGCATTTTATCAGGCTCTGCGTGACCCCAGTGCTCCTAAAGTAAGAGGTTTTATAGGTGTCGGCATAATGTCCGTTATGACTATAGCGGGAGAAAAACTTGTTGAAGCAATTAAAGAAATTTGGACAAAAAAACAAAATTGCGATATAGAACATGACCTGCAGGAAAATTTAATTAACGTCGAAACGGAAGTTTTTTCAGGGAAGCTTGACGTCGTAAACACTCTTTTAAAGGATACAACCGAATATTTTAAAGAAGCATTGGGCGATAAAAAAACAAAAAATACTAATTTTAAAAGCTATTTGAGTTTTAAGGGAAAAGATAAAGATAATAACGGCACAAAACCCGATAAGAAAAATATACTATATATTGCAGGAGCAATTGCGGGAATTGTCGGTTTGAGCTTTGCATTATTTAAAAATATTTCAAAAATACACTGCAACCTTAATGAATTTCAAAAAAGATTTTCCGACAAGGAAATAAGAAGTAATATTGCAAAAGCTATTGATATTTCAAAACGAGAAAACGATAAACAGTCTGCTATTAAAAAAATGTGCGATATTTTAAAATCAATAAAAGTTACGGAAAATCAAATGGGAGAAGAGCTCGGAAAGATACAGGGCATAACTCAAGATGAGATTTCTGCGGCAATAAAGAATATCAACAAAGATAAAATATTTAATGAAGCAAACGAAGTAATGTACGGAAGTGTTGACCATCAGCAATATTATTGCTATATGGATGAAGTCAGAGGACACTTATATAACTGGCTTTTGCATCCTCAAAATAAATTTAATAAATATTTATTCCTCGGCTTATCGTTTATTTCAACAACAGGATATGTGCTAAAAGCTGTTGCGGATGCCGTTAAAGATGTAACCGTCGGAAAAGAAAACGCAAAAAGCGAATTAAATTTGAGAAAAAATTTAATTTCAACGGAAATAGAAAATTTTAAGGCAAAAAAACTGAGCGCAATTAATCCTTTAATTGAAAACTTTGATTATCAAATGAAAAAAGGTAAATCCAAACAGGAATTAAAAGAACTTGCCGAAAATATTTTATCCGAAATTAAAAACGGCCCGCCTTATGTTTATTCATAAGTTATGGTTTACACATTATTTCCTGCCGCTATAAAATTTTCTTTCCGTTACGGGTTTTATTAATGTTGTAGGGACTGTCTTGCTCCTTCACGTTTTAGGGGTAACTACGAAAACTCTTCGTTTTTGTTTACACCCTCAACTCAATCGCGCTTAAACATTTTACAAATACTCGTATCATTTACAGGCTTTTACAAACATTATTCTTGGCTATTTTAGATTTTGCCATAATATAACCAAATATGCTTTAAAGCAGATAGCGAGTTATCTCTACATCTGCTTTAAAGTCCGGTTTGTTAATAAGGATTTTATTTCCTCTTGTTTTAGTATCTATTTTACACGATTGATGATTGATAGTCAGCTGCACTGTATACTTTTAACAAGCTTTCAATATCAACTTTGTTACCAGCTCTAAATACATCAAATGAACTTTCGTAGTTTTGATGGTAAGATAACCAAGTTGCAACATCAGATGCAATTTTAGCAGTCCACGCATTCATATCGAGTCCGTTTTCTGTTTCAACATAGTCTTTTGTGAATATGTTTTCAATATAACTTTTCCCATGCTCGGTTGTTGGCTCATTACTGCTGAAATAACGATGTATTTCTACACTGCCCGATATAACATGATTTGAAAATTTTTTGATTATTCCTTTTGAATCAGCCATTACATCTTTATTTATGATACTAAGATTCCAGCCTTCTCCGACTTTTCCGTCTTTGTTAACATCAAAGAATAATCTTAAATCTCTAACATTGTTGTTTGCGAATATTAGCGTATCATTGTCCCCTTCAATACTATCATCATAATCCATTATCAAAAGTTGAGATTTTTTGTTAAAAGTATTAACGGTATAAGTATCCGAGCCATTACCATATTCAGTGAAGCTATATCCGCCGTCAAAGATATCAAATCCGCCATTTTGATAAATGAATTCGTCATCTTTATCGCTTCCGTATATAAAGTCGCTCTTTTTACTGTCCGTAACGGTTAAACCTGTAGCAGCGTCATCTTCAACACTTAAAAATACAATGTTGTTTGTCTTGCCGTTTGTTTTAGCCAGATTTGTATCTGATGTTGCTTCAAGGAATGAATACTTTGTACCCTCTGCATCAATAAATTTGACTTTTGATAAATTAACATCGGTATCACCATTATCATCGGCTTGTTTGTATGTAATAGCTCTCCCTGTCCTGATAATACTTATTTCAAGTATTTTGTTTGCACTATCTTCGTCTTTGTAGTATAGAAAATACATATCGGCAGCCGATAGTTTTTCAATAGACTTATCTAAAGCTGAGATTTGAATTGTATCAAGTGCATCTTTTCGTGATGTAATTACGTTATCACCGCAATAGCCCCAGCTGTTATATTTTTCAACAAATGTATTTTTTGTTCTCGATGAGAATATAGTATCATTCGCAATAGTACCGTATGTTTTATCTGATGTTGCCTCAATTTCCACATCCATATAAAAAGTATCAAAAAGAAAGCTATCATCTCCATCTATATCAACATCTGTCGGATTTTTGACAAAATTAAGGAGCTTAACTTTACCTAATTCATTATCGCCCATTTCATCATAAACTGTTAAAACAACATCATTACCTATTTTAACTGCTTCAATTTGTTCTTCAGATGAAAGTCCTATAAAGTTAATATCCAAACCGGAATCTTTTTTTAATACAATGCTATCAGTGCCAAAACCGCCTTCTTGAGTTAAATCAATATCGATTTTATTATTACCTGTGCCGAGATTAAAGGTCTCATTTTTAGATGAACTTTTAGCAAAGTCATTCAAATAAGTTCCCATGAATTTATTTTTCTTATTAGCAAATACTTCATATTGAACTTTCCTTAAATCACGCATATGTCCAAGTCCGTTATTGTATGTTGCATATACCTCTCCATTTTCGCCCAACACATCTTTTGAGGCAAGGTTATTTAGTGTTACACTGCCTTTGATTGTAGTATTTTGAAAGAATTGCGAAGCTTTGCTTAACGTATCATAATCTTCTTTTGTGATTTCTTCTTCTGATTCTTCTCCTGTTACAATTCTTGTATATTCACTATCTTCATCAATCGTAAATTCATCATTACCTGCAGATGTTACATAATAAATAAGACCGCCTTCCGGAATATTAACCGCGGTATCCATTTGAGAATTTACGCTATCCCAGGATTTTTTTTGCACGGCAAAATAAACTGCATATAATTTATTATCAGCATTTAACACATCTTCGGGAACTACATCAGTATCTGTTGTTCCGCAGTCTTTTTCAACAAGAGTTTCATATCCGTATTTTGCAACAACTTGAACGGATTTAATTTTTTCTTGTTGTTCATCGGTATCCGTGTATTCTTTATTAATTTCAACCCAGGAATTCGTTGTATGATTCCAATTGTAAACAGTTGTTTGTTCTTTATAGCCATCAACATTTTTAATTTCAACAACCGTCTTTGTGTAGTCAACATAAATTAAATTACTGCTGCTATCATCAACAACAACATCCTTTAGAGCAGTACTTGTCGAAGATGTGATTGTTCCCGTTGCTTCATAGGTAATATCACTTGCATTATATACATCGATTTTGACATTCTTGCCATCAGCAGTAAATTTCAGCTGATCTGAACTTTTAACATCATTAAAGTCCAATCTCAACTTCTCATCTTTGTTTAAGGTTATAGTGTCATTATTAAATTCGCCTTCAAAAGTAATTAAATTTGAACCCGTACCAAGGTTGAATTTTTCAACTCCTGTTGTACTTTGTGCATTATTATTTAAGTATGTACCGGTCACCCTGCCTTTTTTGTTTGGTGCTACATTGTAATATGCTTCTTTTAATAAATCGATTTCATCAAAAAATTCAGAATCGGAGCTGATTGTAAGTTCGCCTCTATTCCCTAAGATATTTTTTGCTGCAATATTTTTAATAGTTATTGTACCTAAAGTTTTTGAAGTATCAGCGATTAATGTAGAATCGGTATCTGATTTTTCTTTTTGACCGTATACGGTAATTAAGGCATCTTTTCCTTTGATTTCAAATTTAAATTGACCTGAAACATCATCTTTAAATATGAGCTTTGTCTTTTCACCTTTTACAAGATTAATAATGTCATCTCCGATTTTCTTCGTAGCGTCAAAATGAATTTCATTATAATTTCCAAGCCCTGCACTAATTGTATCACTTCCGACTGAACCCGTAATAATATCATTACCTGTGCCTGCGTTAATATTAAAACCTTTAAGGTTTTTGTTTTTATCTTCTTTTAAGTCATCTTTTGTATAATTTGACAGGTCAATAATATCATTGAACGCAGTTGCGGTTAATTTTGAACTTGTTGTGATATTTAAGTCATGTTCTAATGTGTACTTATTGAAAATATTTTTATTGATAATATTTCCGTCATTTATTAAATCAATGTATGTATAATTGCTGCCGCTATAATAATCAGCGCCCACTACATACTTAAAAGAGTTTTTGCCGTTAGCTGAAAAATAATTAACTAAAGTAATATAATTAGCTTTGTATGTTACTAAAACTAAATCACAGTCAACTATTTTGGCGCTTGTAAAGATATCCTGCGCATTTTTTATTTTCGATAAAAAACCAGTATATTTACCGGATTTTAATCTAATATCAACATCATCTTTTAATTCATCGATATTAAATAATTTTTTAACATTCACTTTACTTTCGTGTATGCCGTCCTGCAATGCCATTATGCTCTCACTTTCGTTATACTATACCTGCAATTTTATTTTTATACATTTATTACAATATATCCATTAAATATTTTATTGTATATTCGGAATTTTGTAATTTTTATTAGAAAAATATACGTTAAATTAATTAGTACATTTATAATAAACTTATATCAAAGAAAAATATTAACGAAGTGCTATTGCTTTTCCTACCGGCAAATCTCTACACTACAAATCTGCCTCTATTGCCCTATAATTAGGCATAGTTATGATAAAATTCCCATCACAACTGTCCTGAAAACCTATACTTATAATAAAAAAGATACCGGCATAAGCCAATATCTTTTTTATGGTGTCGTAGGGGGGACTTGAACCCCCACGGATTTCTCCACATGCTCCTGAAACATGCGTGTCTACCATTCCACCACTACGACATATTTAATCAAATTTTACAACAATTGGTATAAAATATGCAAACATAAATTTTCTCATGCTAGAATAAATCTATGACAAAAGATATTATTGCTTTTTGGGGATATCCCGAAAAAAATATTACAGATAAAACCAAACTTGAACATCCGGATGCGTTATGGATTGATTTAGACATAAACTATAATTACCCTGATTTAAAATTAATCCCTGAAAATTACTGTGTAATTATAAAAAACATCGTAAACAATGCTTTCTGTTTAAAAGACAGGATTATCAAAATTTTAGCTCCGATAGGAAAAGATAAATGTGACAGCGCATATTTTATAAGCGAAATATTAACACTCGAAGGTTTTGATATAGTTCAAACTGTTTTTGAGGACAAATGCAAGGATTATAACAGCTTAAAACTTCCGATTTCAACAAGTAATCTTCCTTTAAGAAAAAAAGTTGAACTTATAACCGGCAATATAATTGACCGAAAAGATTACCAAAATCTTGAAAAATGCACTCCTGCGTTTGGTTTTTGGGGTGTTCCGCCGAATGACCTTTCTATTTTGGAACTGTTTCCCGATAACACCGAAGTTTTCGGGTGGATAAGAGCTGTAGAAGCGGGATATCCGGGTGATTTCAACATTGAAACTTATGTGAAAAAAGATTTACCCACAATATTTTTCACACAGGCATTTTGTTCTAAAACAGCTCTTGCAAAATATCTTGCAAATAAATATGAAGGGCTTTTTATAGACATTGATGCCGTTCCTAATAATTCAACAAAAGCAAAAATAGAAGCATTTTTAAAATTGAGGTAGCAAGTGACTGATATATATATTGATGCCGGAACAACCTGGACAAAAATTTTAGAAGTAAAAGGTGATAAAAAAACATACAAAACAATAAAAAGCGGAAAACTTAAAGACTTATATTCCGATTGCAAAAAAGCAACCGGACATACCTCAATAAAAACGGAAAAATACGTAAATGAAGCAGTAGCGCTCGCTATGGGGGCTAAAAAATATCTTGAAAAAGATTGCACCGTTCTTGATTTAGGTTCAAGAGATATCAAATGGGTTAAATATCAAAACGGCAAATTTAAAGACATGGACTGGAATACAGCATGCGCAAGCGCCACGGGAGCAACAGTTGAAATGCTTTTAAAATTTTACGGTTTAAAAACCGAAGATTTAGAATTTACAAAAGAAAAATATACAATAACATGCGGAATATTCGGATTGGAAAAAATAATGGATGACGTGTCACACGGGCTTAAAGCATCCGTTGCGGTTTCAAAATTCGTACACGGACTTGCCTATAACGCTTATATTTTTACCAAAAAATCAGAAAACATATGCATATCGGGCGGTTTTTGCGAAAACAGGTGTTTTATGGAAAGTTTAAAACAATATGCAAACGTAATTCCTCTCGGACGATACGTTCTTGTTGACGGTCTTTTAAATGAAAATCAGTAAGTTAATATACTTTCAATCTTATTAATATACTCATCCTGTCTGAAAGCATTTTTCGGAATATATTTAACTATTTTTGTTTTCTTTATTTCCTTAGCATACCGCTCCATCGGTTCAGAGCTTATTATAATAACCGGAGTATTTTCATAATCGGGATTTTCTCTTAATTTTGTAATAAACTCAAAACCGTTCATTTCGGGCATTTGCACGTCACTTATTACAAAATCATAGTTGGTTTGCTTTGTTTTTTCTAACGCATCAACAGGTGAGCTTGCGGTCGTCACCGTATAGCCTCTGTTTGATAAAATATTTTTTTGAAGGGTTCTTGTTGTATAAGAGTCATCAACAATTAAAATTTTATATTTTGAATTATCTCTTATTACCGCACCAAGATGGATATTTTTTATTTTACCGGTTATTTTCTTTGAATTTATCGTAGAGATGATATCTCCGACATTTAAAATCAAACACGCCTCACCGTTTGCAAGAGTTGTTATTCCCGATATGTGTTTAACTTTATATAAAGGCGGTGCCAGTTTCTTGTGTACAATTTCCTGATCGGAAATTAATTTTTCAACAATAATACCGAATGTGGAATTATCCGTTTCAATAATTAAAAGCGTATATTTATTTGTCAGGCGCTCTTTATCCTCTTGAAAGTTTAATATTGATGATAAAAGATAGATAGCTATGGCATTTCCGTTATATATGTAATAGTTATGATTATCTTTTTCGAATATTTCGTCCGCATTTATTCTTGCTATAGTTTTAATTACGGAAGTTTCTATTGCATACAGCTGCTTTTGTTCCTCGATAATAAATACTTTTTTTGTTGCAATAGCGGCAGGAAGTATTATTCTTACAACCGTTCCTTTGTTTAATTCGGAAAATATATCTATTCTTCCGTTAAGCTCATTAATTTTATTATTTACAATATCAAGCCCCAACCCTCTTCCGGATAATTCGGTAACAAAGTCCTCGGTTGAAAATCCCGGATAAAAAATCAAATTTGTAAGCTCTTCATTGCTTATTGCACTGAGTTCTTCCGGAGTCAGCAATTTCTTTTCAAGCGCTTTTGATTTTATTTTTTCTATATCAAGCCCTCTGCCGTCATCTTTAACATCAATTACAATCATTGCATCTTTATATGAAGCCTTGATTTCAATTTTTCCTATAGGGTTTTTTCCGATTAATTTCCTTGTTTCAACATCTTCTATTCCGTGGTCTATTGAATTTCTTATGATATGTATCAGCGGTGTTTTAATTTCTTCAAGGATTGTTTTATCTGCGGATATATCCGCACCTTCAATGGATAAATCTATCTTTTTATTTTTATCACGTGCAATATTATGCACCATTCTGGGAAAAAGCTGAAATATTGTCGAAAGCGGCAAAACCCTCATGTTTTTAACCATTGTTTCAATTTCGGTTGTTGTTGTGTTTAATTTATTTTCACTCTCTTGTAGTTGCTTAAATAAATTAGACATTTCTTTTATTATTATTCCTGCCTTTTCGGCATGTTGTTCACTCAAACTGCTTAACTGTCTGTTATACGCAGCAACCTTTCTTATGTCATAAGGCTCTTCTTTAAACGAATTTTGCAGATATTTTTTATCAAAATACTTGATATAATAATCCATTTTGACAAAGTTTTTTTGCCATTCAATCAAATCGTTGCTTATTTGTTTTGCAAGAGATAATTGTTCGTTAGTCTTTATTTTTGAAACAATCAGTTCACCGATTTGTCCTACAAGATTGTCAAGCTTAATTGAGTCAACTCTCAATGTTTTTATTTCGGTATTTGTTATGGTATTTAAAAGGTCTTTCTGGCTTATATCTCCCGCTTTATTTACTTTTGGCAAGGCTTCTTTTGATTTGTCTTTTTGCTGAAATTTTACCATTGTTTTAATTATATTTATTTTAACAATGGCTTCTTTTATGTTTTTATCATCTTCGGTTTTTGCAACTTCAATAGCTTCCTGAATTCCAAGCATTACATCATGGGTTAATAAAACACCCCGTTCCTTATATATCTTCAATACATCTCTGACTATTATCAAAAGCTCTTTAACAGAGGTCTTGTCTTCGGTCAGTATAATATGTTCCAGCTCATTATAAAAATCTTCAAAGTATTCAATATTAAGAACAAGCAGAGGGACTTTTGAAAGAATATCATCGAGCTTGCCAAAATCAGCATTTTGCGGGGCTAAATCTACAACATTTTGAATTGCATGGTTATTTTTGGTATTTTCATCTTCTTTGTTTTCAATTTTGGTCAGTTTTTGCTCAACTATTTCATAATAGTCCAATCTTTCAATATTTTTCTTGTTCGTGTATTCTATAATCAATTCAATAAAGCCCGTTATTGAATTATTCAAATCAAGGAAGTCAAACTCCTTATTATCGGATATTTTAAACTTATCCAAAAAATTAAAAACATTTTGAACTTTATATTTTACGGACAAAATTTCTTCATCATTAATCCCCTCAAGCATTGTTACAATATTATTCAAATACATTTCAAGGGTATTTATTTTGCCGTAATCCTTATTTGTTCTGGCTTCTGAAATTATATATAATATTTGAACTACATTTTCCTCTATTTTAGGAAAATTATTGAGAAATTTCTTTTCTTCTTCCGTAACTTCCCTTTGAACGGGATTTTCTTTTTGATAATTTTTATAATTGTTTGTTATATCTTCAAGCTTTTCAATATATTTTTCAATATCTAAACTTACGTACTCTTCTTTGTTTTCAACGGTTTTGTTAATAAGCATTGTAATAAAATCAAGACATTCGGAGAGCGTATCGTTGATTTTAGGTGTTACGGTAAGCTTATTTTCCTTTAAAAGACTTATAACATCTTCAATTTTATGGGCAATATTTTGGATATTCTCAAACCCGAGCATTCTGGCGGAACCCTTTAGAGAATGGGCATCTCTGAATAATTGCATTGCAATCTCGGTGTTTGTACCATCCTTTTCAAGAGCCAGCAATTTTTCATCCATGGACGAAATAATTTCCAGACTCTCCTGTTGAAAAATATTTAATATCTCATCAAGTTCTTCTCTTTGAAATTCCATAGTTAATGCCTTAAAGAGATTATCCTATAGACTTCCTCAAATTATTAGAAGCATTTTCTATTTCCGTAAAAATTACCTCATTTTCTTTATTTATTGTTTGATTAGTTTTAATAATTTGAGATATTTCTTTTACATAGTTATTTGCAGTATTTGAGTCTTTATTAATTTGCTTTGAAGAAGTTATTATTTCCTGCATATTTTTAGAAATTTCGTTCATTATTTGAATAAGCTGCTCAATATTTTCACTGATTACATGAGCCAGTTCAAGCCCCGATTCAATTTCTTTTGTACCTTCTTCCGTTGCAAGAACGGTTGAATTTGCAGTCTGTTGAATATCATTAATTAAAGATATAATTTTTGTTGTTGCTTGTTTTGATTCGTCTGCCAGCTTTCTGATTTCCGATGCCACAACCGCAAACCCTTTACCGTGTTCACCGGCACGTGCAGCTTCTACTGCGGCATTTAGGGCAAGCAGGTTTGTTTGTTCCGCTATATCTTCAACAAGACCTATCGTAGAAGATATCGACTGCACAAAATCCGAAAGCTCAAGGATTAGTTCGGCAATCGTTTGAATTTTATGTCTTATCGAAAACATTTTTTCAATATTGGTTTTAACCGCACTATATTCATCATTTGTATAATTTAAAGATTTATCGGTTTTTTCCTTTGTTTCATCCGTAACATTACTCATGGACGAAGAAAATTCCTGAAGACTTTCAATCAACATTTGAATACTTTTTATTCTCTCGTCCGATGCGGTATTATTTTCTTTTTGATTATCATTTTTTGATTGAATGGTCGCAATTTCACCGAGTGTTTTTTCGTTTGATGCATTTACTATGCTGTCAAGACGTCTTTTTATAAAGTTTTTTTCAAGATAGAAGATTAAAGACACACTCAAAAGGGCAACACCCAGAACTATTCCAAGCTCAAGTCCCGTATATTCCGCAAAATGAACAAAATAAAATATAATACACATAACCGCAAAAATCAAAACAACGTCTACTATTTGTTTGATTATAAGCTCCCTGTTTATATTTATTTTGTTGTTATTTAATTCTTTTAACATGTTCCACCTTTACATAAAAAATTGTATAATTATAACATTATTATATTAAATATTTTAAAATAAGTTAAGTTATGGCAAAAAAACTAATCATAATAGACGATAGTTCAACCTCTTTGAATTTTTTAAAAACTTTGTTTGCAAAAAATTCCTGGGAGGTCTACGGCATAAACAATGCAGACAAAGCTATCGATTTAATATATGATGTTGCACCGGATTTGATAATAACCGATGCCATAATGCCTCGTATCGGAGGTTTCCAATTTTTAAAAACCGTAAGAAGCGACGAAAAAATATCCAAAATCCCGATAATTATATACAGTGTGTTGCCTGAAGCGAATGCGAAATTCTATATAAAAGAGCAATTCGGCGAATATTTTATGAATAAAAACAGCGATCCCGATGATATACTTAATCTTGCGGAAGCGGTAATACAGAAGCATCCTCTTGATAAAGATTATAAAGAGAATATATTAATGAGCGGGCTTTTTATAAAGACAACCCCGCCCAGGCAAAAAAAGACAGAGGCAGCCGTTACGGAAATTCAAAAAGAACCCGAAAAAGAAACTGTTATCAACAAAGATGAGCTTGAATACCAATTTAAAGAAAAATATAATTTTTCATACAGCGATGAAAAGATTTTTTCGGAAATTTTTCCATTGCTTTTCAAGATACTTGATTACAATTTATGCGTTGTTTCGGTTGATTATTTTGAAAGGAACGAAAAAACGATTTTTTGCGATATCAGGAATATAATTTTGAGTCCTATTTTTCAAAAATTTTTAATTGAAAAATTCAAAGCTTCCGATATCGTCCTTTATAAAAAATATTCTCCGAAATTAAAAATGATGATAAATGAGGATGAATTTTTCTCAAAAATAGAATTTAATTTTAATTATAAAAATGAAAATATCGCAAATGTAATATTTTACTCGCAAGAAAAATCAAAATGGCAAATAGAAGAAAACAAGGAAATCTTAGAAGAAATTTTATTCAGATTTTTCAAAGCAAGATATATTAATAAAAAAATATCGAAAAACAAGAAAGATAATCCTGCAATTAAATATTTTACGAATAAATTGGATTTAGGTATTTTTAATAAAGCCGAAAACACTATCCCAAAAGAAGATATGTACACTTGCATTATAGAAATAGCCAACTACAATGAATTAAAAGGAATATTTAATCAGGAAGATTTGGATATTATTAATTCAAGAATTTCAGAAAAGATTATAGAATGTTTGGAAGAAGAAGAGCAGGTTTATAAAAACAGTGAGGACGAATATATTGCAATAATATATGCAAAAGATTCAAAACACGCACTTCATAAATTAAGCTCAATTATAAACATTATAAGTAAAATTAAATATGAAAATACAGACATACATATTATTGCAGGAGCAAGTAATTGTATTATAAACGGAGAGTATAATATATATGAAGCTCAAAAAAATGCAAGAGAAGCTTTAGAAAACACGGATAATACGGAAAAAGTGATTATAAAATAATGAAAAATGTAGTTACAATTCAAAACAACGAAATATTAAAAGAGGATGCAAGCGATTATTATACAATTGTAGAAACCGATAAAAAACTGTATGCCATTAAGACAAGCGAGGTGCTTGAAATACTAAAGATTATGGAGCTTGATAAACCAAACTCGCTTCCTTCCTGCATACTCGGTATAATTCAATACAATCAAATCCCTGTGGGAGTGATAGATTTAAGAAGTATATTAAATACCGAAAGAATAATATATGATATAAGCGCTAAAATAATAACACTGAAAACTAATGAAAAGTTATGCTCTATTGTCTGCGACAAAGTACTGGATATAAGAAAGCTTGATAAACAATATATTCATTCCGTTCCTTACCAGAACAATACGAATTTTTTCGACGGTCTTTACGTTAATCATGAGGAAAATATCTATATTTTAAATATAGAAAACATTTTAAATTTTGCGGAACTCCGTTCAAGACAAACTAACTATAATCGTAAAGAAGAAAATTATGTCGCAAACGATGAGGACTCAAAAAAGATACTTGCGGAAAGAAAAAGCCTGATAAACAAAATAAAGGATGAAGTTCAAACAACAATACCTTTGTACAACAGGGGAGTTTCTTTCCTTATTAACGATGTCAAATATTACATAAATATGGCAAGCGTCAGAGAATTTTATAAAGTTAATAATTCAAAATTCATTAAAGTTCCGAATACTCCCGATTATATATTCGGCATAATAAACATAAAAGGTGATTTTATAACCGTTCTTGATATCAGAAGATTATTTAACACAAGCGCCACAACAATTAAAGAAAAATCAACAATAATAATCTTGAATTCAAACGAATATAAAGCCGGAATTCTTGCGGATGAAATTTGCGAAAGTATGGATGTTGATTTTGATGCAATTATCCAAAACAGATTAAATAATCAGGATGAAAACAAAATGATGGAATTTGTTAATAACGGCGAAATTTATCAGGTATTGGATGTTGAAACACTTTTAAGAGATGAAAGGCTTACTATTTGCTAAACCCTGTAAGAATATCTTAACATTTTCAATCAAAGAGTCATTCACTTTTTTAATTTCTTCAAGCATTTCCGCATATGCTTTAACATCGGGACAATCCGAGCCTTGAATTATATTCGCATAATCGTTTAAAAATACAAGAATAATTTCTCTGATTTCTTTATTATTCTTTTCGTTTAATATTTTAAACAAACATTCTTTATGTTTTTCTCCGAGTTTTAAAATATTTTGAGTAATTATCTTTTTAATTTTTAACTCTTTAAGCATTTTGACAGCTATTTCATCCAGCTCTTTAAGCATTTCCAAAAATTTTGATAAGTTTTCATACATCACATTTACTTTTTTAAGTGCGTGTTCTTTATCAAATTTTGGATAATAACCGGTCAAATCCAATTGTTTTACGGGTTTTTCATCTTTTATAGCTTCCTGAAGCGGCATATTTTCAAATCCGTCTATCTGGGCGCCGCCTTCGCTTGAATTTATAAGTTGGATTTCAGGTTTGTTACTCTTCATTTCATCGGCAGCATCACTGAACCAGTCAATAAAAAGAGCGTATCCCGTTTGAGTCGGAATATATTCTCCGTTTTGACCTTTTACGGTATAAAGGTTATTGTTTAAAAATCCTATGTTATAGTTTGCGGCTTTAAGTGCAAATTCATACGTCCTTGACTCTGACACAAAAGATTGTACATACTTATCAAAATCTCTTGCCCTGATTACATATTTTTTATTCTCATCATCAAACACACATTCAAGTTCTTCATACTGGCTTCCGGCAGCATAACATTTTCCGTCTTGATATGCTAAATCCTGACCGCACAATATAATTTTATCAAACCCCATTATATAAGCACTCATTAGCGCCGCATAACTTACCGTCCCCTGTGATTTTAAACTTTCTTTAATCCCGAGGCAATCGCATACCCAGTAATTTATATAGTTTTCTTTTGAAATATAATTAATGGTTTTCAGGGTACTCAGTTCCCGCGATTGAATACAGGAGAATGCCTCGGTAATTAAATAATACTTATCGCTCTCCAGATGTTTAATTTGGTGTGTAAAATCCCTTGATTCAATTCCGACAACAAAATCGGGAAGTATATCAAATTCCTTAAGAAGCTTTATAATCGGATTTACCGCAAATATTATAAATTTATCTCTGTTATCTTTAATTACTTGCGCAGCTTTTCTTGAAGACGGCCCGGCAGAAAGGCATAAAGCCGTTTTGCCTTTGTATATATCTTTGAATTCCAATATATTTGGAGCCTTAAAAATATGCTTGAGATTTTGAAAAGTATTTCGAATTGCAAGGGGGGCTGTTTCCATATATGTATTTTCCGATGCGTTCCTTTCGCCTTTTCCTTTCTGGGCTGTTTTAATTGTTTCAACTATATCGTCATTATAAGTATTTTTATAAAAAGGAAGTGTACTTATGGTTAAAATAGTATCCACATCAGAATATTTTATAATAAGTTCTTTAAACTTCTTTTTATCATGGCAAAGAAATACGTTTTCCCTGTACAACGCATCAATTTGAGCAAGCGAAAGTACAATTTTAATCAAATCCAAATTCGGCTCATAAATTATCAATTTACCTTTAATTTCTTCCGACATAACATCGGCAAGATATCCCAGCCCGAGTCCGTATACAATTCTTATTGCATTAGGATTTTCTTTGTCATTAATGCGGGATACTATATTTTTTGCTTCCTCAACGGCACCCTTAGGGCTGTGCAGGGGAATATTATCGACAAATATATTATATTCTCCAAGCTCGGTTTGACCGAGTGAAATATTTGATTTTTCAATTTTTGCCGTTAAAATAATATCAGCAAGATTACTGTCATACTGCTTTATACGGTCTATATTTTTTTGTGATACTTTATTTTCCATTGTTAATATGTTAGCATTATAGAGGACGTTATGGCAAATTATAAAACTAAAAATATACTATTTACATTAGTTTTTACGTTGTTTTTAATTGCAGCTCCCGCAATTGGAAACGACAATATCCCGAAACCAAATATTACGGATTATGCAAGCATATATGATTCTCTGGATGAACCTGATTTTGAATATATATTCGGCATTGACCCCTATCAAGCTGACGAATATACGGTATATATGCACTCTCCCTATCCTCTGTTCAGAAGCGGAGTACAACTTATATTCAAATCAAAAATAATAAATCCGGGTTATTACCTTCTCACCCCGAGAGAAAAAAACGGGAAAACATACATATTATTTAAAGAAAACGGCAGGGTTTCTTATGTAATCCCCGTTTATAAAGAAGATATTGTACCGGAAAAATTCTATGAACAAAAATTTCCGCATCCAAAGCCCAATGCTTACGAAAAAGTCAAGAAAAAAACAATGGATTTTATCGGTACAAAATGGGGTAAAAAAAATCAAAGAACCCCTATACCCGATGCCTATATCGAATTTGATGATGTCGGCGAATATTGGAATATGATATTATATTACGGATTAAAAAAATATTATCTTGTATTTAAAAAAGCTTAAAAGGAAATGAAATGAAGAAAATTTTTATATTATTTATAACTTTATTTTTATTTAAAGCGGGTTTACCTGCGTATTCTTTAAATCTTGACTTAAAATTTAACAATAACAAAGAAATTCGAACTCTTTTAAAAAAATATGACAGGGCTTTAAAAAAACACGATGTGGATACCATAAAATCCTTCTTTGACGAAGACTACGTGAGTGCGGACGGTTTTAGCCTTGACGATTACACCACAATGCTTAAAAAAACCTACGAAGCATATGAAAATCTTAAATACTCAACAAAAATAAACAATATCACCGCTTATGAAAACTGGGCACTTGCTCAAATGTCTGATAAAACAAAAGCAAAAGTATATTTTGATAAAAAAGTAAAAAAAGATGCCATAGTCGGAATACTGGACGGCAAAAGCTCATATGTTGTATATTTAAAAAAGACGCCAAAAGGCTGGAAGATAGTATCCGATGATGTATTATTGGAGGAAACATCCCTTAAATACGGCATTGCAAATAAAATAGATATGAACCTTATAACGCCCGTTTTTGCGGAAAACGGGAAAGAGTACGATATATCTTTAAAAATGGATATGCCGGATGATATTATTGCACTCGCTTCATTATCAAGAGAGGAAGTTGTATATCCGCCCGTCGACTCCGAAGAAAAATACAGAAAATTTCCCGAAAGCGGAGAATTAGAAAGACTTGTCAGAGCGAATGACAAAAATTTAAACGAATATGCCGTTGCTTCGGTTGGTTTTACAAGAGTATCAATAAGTGAGGCACAATTAAAAGCAAGAATAGAAGTTCTCGGAATGGCGTATATAATGAAAAGAATTAATACCAAAACACCTTTTGTCGTTTCGGTAAATAACATTAAAAAAGGCAGCGATGATAAAAATTAAAGATAAAAAAGCTTTTATTTTCTATTTTTTAATGAGTATAATTTTTCTTGATTTCGGAAATCAAATAAGGAAAATAAGCTATTTTCCGCCCTTTAAAGATATTAACAACCCTGTTTTTCAAATCATGCATCTGAATAATACCGGAAGTGCTTTTAACTTATTTCAAAATCATGCTACGTTTTTGAGTATTTTCGGAATAATTGCCGTTTTTATAGCATTTATATATGTTTCAGTTAATTTATCTTTTAAAAACGATAAACTTCCTCTTTTTTCCATAACCGTATTTTCGGGCGGCACTCTCGGAAATCTTATTGAAAGATTGCAATTCGGATATGTTATCGACTATATTAAATTGAATTTCATAAATTTTCCCGTTTTTAACGCTTTTGATATAATGATTTGTACGGGTATATTTTTGTATATTGTGTATGCTCTGTTTTTGGATAATTCCGATAAAGCGATAAAAAATAATGGAAACAATTAAAATAACTAAAGAAAACATTAAAAAAAGATTGGATGTCTTTCTTGTTGAGTATCTGAAAAATGATTTCACAAGAGCTAAAATTTCAACATACATTGATGATAATAATGTTTTTGTAAACGGAAAGCCTCAAAAATCGTCCTACAAATTAAAATCGGACGATATTATTTCTTATGATATTGATGGTTTAAATGATTTTTTTAATGAAGATAAACCGCTCTTACCTTTTGAATTTAAGCTTGATATAAGATATGAAGACGATGATGTTATAGTAATAAATAAACCCAAAAATATGCTGACTCACCCGACATCGTATGAAAGAGAAAACACATTATGCAATGCTCTTTTGTATCATTGCAAAACTCTGTCGGATATAGGAGGAAATACAAGACCCGGAATTGTACACAGGCTTGATAAAAATACATCGGGACTGATTGTTGCCGCAAAAAACAACAATGCTCATGAAAAACTTGCTTATCAAATTAAAGAAAAAATTGCAAAAAGAAAGTATTTAGCTCTTGCACTCGGCGAATTTAAAAATAAAGAAGGAATTATTGATAAACCGCTTTTGCATTATATAAAAAACGATGTAAAAATGGTGGTTTCCGAAAATAATGAAGGGCTTAAAGCCGTAACTTTATATAAAGTGCTTCATCAATTCAAAGGGTGTGCACTTGTCGAGCTTGAACTGAAAACCGGACGAACACATCAGATAAGGGCGCATTTATCCTCAATCGGCCATCCCGTATTCGGAGATGAATTATACAATTCAAAACAATATCAAAAACAGGAATTTAATAACCTGAAAACAACAGGACAGCTTTTACAATCCTATTATTTAAGTTTTAATCATCCTTCAACGGGTAAACAACTGGAATTTCAATTGGAAGAAAAAGATTTCAGCGAAGATTTTGTTAAAGTTTTAAATTTTTTAAGGAGAAATAATGAATATTAATTTTGAACTTTTTGATGCATGCTATATGCTTGCAGGTTTTGTTATCGGTTTGGTTTTATCTTTTATTTATATTGCAAATTTAAAAAAGGAAATGAAGCTTTTAAAAAGACAATACGAAAAAAAATCAATAGGCGCAGATGATTCTTCTTTAAGAGTTAAAACTCTTGAAAATAAAATCAAAACCCTTGAAACGGCATTAAAAAAACAAATGGAAAATTAATTTAATCTCCGAAAACAAAAAACGGAATATCATGTCGAAGAGCATATTCTCTTAAAAAATATGTTCTTTCCCATACCGGATATTCCGCTCCGGATGATTTTTCATATACAGTCCTTGATGTTCGGTTTAAAAATTGAACGGGGTTACCCGTATTCTCTTTATTTGAATAATTATATGCATATACTGCCATCGGCGGATAAGGGTTTGTTATATACATTTCATTGTATTCTCTGTTACCGTGCCTTATATTTGAATTTATTGAAGCAAAAGCTTTGATTATATTATCCCTTAATTCTTTCGGCTTAATTTCGGAAAATGACTTATTTTCGTTTTCTTTTATAAAACTTACATATTCTTTCGAAGTCATCCCTGTTCGTTTTTTTATTAAATCGGATATATAACATCTGTCCGAATGCCTTCTTCCGTTATAAAGATAGTTATCTTTAAAAGTTTGAATGCTTTTTTTCATGCCTGAGCCCGCATCGGTATCTCCCCCGCCATGAATAAATTTTGTCGGGCAATTTAATATAATCCCCTGCGGTCTGAAAAATCTGTACTTTGACTCGGGACGCTCGGCATAACTTACCGATAGAAGTGCATCCGAATCAACAAGCGAAAATACATCGAAATTTGCAAGCTGGTCATCTCTTTCAAGCCCGTGTACAAAAAATTTAATATTTCCCGTATTTACCTGTTCATGGGCAGGAGTTGTCAGCTTAATTCCTCTTGAAGCGGAACCCTGCGGAAAACCTATTTTCTCCCATGTTTCGTTTCTTACTTCGTTATATTTTACTATAATAAGTCCGTCACTATCTTTATATATTCCTTTAAGGTTGGTTGAGCCGTCTTTATTCACTCTTGTAATTGCTTCATTTATTCTTGAAGCGGAAGGAAATTTTGTAACCGGTAAAATCGGCTGAGTTTCTTTTAATCCGCTTATCAACTGCTTCATCTCGTTTCCGAATACTTCCGCACTTTTACCGAAGCTTCTTGTTACTCCGTCAAAATTGGTTCTTCCCTTGCCCGAATCCTTATTATGGAAGGAATTATCTTTTTTTACCGCCATAAGGTCTGCATGGGTGAATATTAAAGATAAATCGAGCAAATTATCATGTCTTAAATCATAAGCAGCCGACTGAAGATTTTTTTCCAAATCGTATTTATCTTTTGAACTGTTTACTTTAGCCAACCATTCATGTGTTTTAATTAATGTATAGAGCTTATATTCTTCATCAAACGTCAGTTTGAATTTTTTTGAAATGTAATAAGCATCAAAACTTCCCCTTTCAGGATGCAAGCTATCTCCATAGCCTTCTTTTTTTGTTATGTCGTGCAATAGCGAAGCTAAAAGCAGAATTTTTTTATCCGAATTTGTTTTTTCACGATTAAACTCAGGGTTTTGAGCGATTTTTTGCATTACCTTAAGAGAATGTTTAAACACATCAAAATCATGTGAGCCAAAACCGATTTTATTTCCGATTTCATCAACATTTCCGGATTGAACCTTGCCAATTAAGGGTCTTAGTTCGGGTAATGCCGATATGATTTTATTCAGTTCTGTTTCTATTTCTTTATTGTTACACTCTACAGGATTATTGTTTAAAAATTCGTTCACGTTATCTCTTATTCTTCCCGTCAGACTTTTTAATTTTTCATCTGTTTTTTCATCATTCAAAATCGGATACCCGACTATAGAATATCCTGTTTTTGCTCTGTCATCAGGGGTAAGATTAAATTGAAAATAATTAAAAATATCCTGTACCTCGTCAGACGGCAGGTTATATGTTTTTAGTAATACATCAAGAATAAAATCATCTTTTGAATATTTTTGAGTTATTTTTAAATCGTTAAATTCCTTGTCCGATAATTTTGAAAGTTTATCCGAAAGGTTAAAAATTGAAGAATAAAATTCATAAGTTTGGGCATTATCTAATTTGTTTGTTTTGATACCGATTGACTTAACTAGTTTTGAAAGCAAGCCGCAATATTCCTCTCTGCTTTTCGGAATAAGAGGAAATAATTCGTTTATATCTTCGGGCAATAAAGGTAAAGAGGTATTACTTTCCAGAAGTTTATTCAATAAATTCTTTTTTACATAATAAGGAAGTTCTTTTAAATCTCGTTTTTGGTACATATCAATAAATTTAGAAGCAACAAGAGTATCATCCAAAAACAATTTTGATGCTTTTTCAAACCCTATTGTTTGGTTAAGTTTTACTATATCTTCATATTTTGCGCAAACACTGTCAACCCCGCCGATAATTACAAAGATTTGAAACGGAATAATATTTTTATCGTCCAAAAGTGAAATTACTTCTTTGCATGACTCTTCGTCACAGCAATAGCTTGTTAATGCGGGGGCAAACTCCATAAATCTGTTATCAAGAAGAAGTTCGGCATCACGGTATACTCTGTCCAATATTTTTTTGTCGTAACTATCCTGTATGTGCATGGTTTCACAAATTAAAAATAATGCATTGTAGACAGCTTCGGGATTTGAACGTATTTTCTCATTCTTTTCAATTATATCTACAACTCTTGTTACATTTTTGCTTTCCTCGCATAAAACAACTTCATTAATAATTTTTGCAAACAATTCTTTTATTTCATTGTTTTTTATAATTTCTTTTGAAGAAAATATTTTCTTAATAACCGCTGATTTAGCCCGCATTTCTTCTTCATCCTGAGCATATATACTATCCTCATCATAAATTGCATCAATAAACTCGGGATTTGAATAAAATTCTTCATGCTTCAGTAATTCACATAAAACATCAATTGTATACCTGTTGTAGGAAGCAGACTTAACCATGTAGTTGAATTTATTAAAATGCGAAAGCTCCAATTCAAAAAATTTATCGTTTCTTATAATATTATTTATCGCCTTTACGGTTTTATCCGTAGTTGCATCGCCAAGCAAGCTTTCCGTACGTGAAAATTTTTCATAATCATCATATATTTTTTTATCTATGATTGCTTTTGCAGATTCAACACCGAAATTTTTTGCTATTTGAAAAATCCTCGGTATTCTTTCCGAAAACACTTTATTTTTGTACAGTTCTTCTTTTGATATCTTATTTATTATTTTTACTATACTGTCTGTATCATGACTACTCCTGTTTGCAATGCGGAGAATATCCGTCATATCCGCTATTAGCGCTTTGTTTTTGCAGAGTCCTTCACAGGCTAAAATTTTATCCGCAACTCTTACCATCGGTTTTACTTCATCCGCGGAATAATGTTTTCTTTTCAAATTTGTATCCGCAAAAATCCAACTTGCAAATTTTTTAACAAAATCATGATTATTGTACAGACAAGGCTTGCTAACCACTCTATCAAGAAGAAATATAGAATTATCGGAACGTCTTTTTACATCAGATAAACAGTCTTTTAAATCGTTTTTTGCAAGTTCATTCCTTATTTTGGAAATTTTTTCTTCAATTTCTTCTGCATATTTTTTGTATTCATCTGCCGTAAGCTCCGCAGGCATTCTTAACGTATTACCCGTAAAAGAAATTGTTAAATCAGCTCTTTTGATGTTGCTTAAAGCTTCAAGCGAGCTTACTTCAAAAGAATTAACTTCATTAAAAGACTTTTTGTATAAAGTTCTTTTTCTGTTTAATTCGGGGGATATAAAATTATATTCATTGCATATTTTCATAAGTTTAAACAACTTTGCCGTTAACAAAAATTTTTTGTAATTTTATAAAAAACGTAAATAAAAATTTTTGCCTGTATTAACAGGGTTTTCAATTCAATATAATCAATGTTGGGAACGATTGTTAAATTTTGTAACAAAAACCTGTTTTTTTCTAAAAAAACCGGTTAAATATGCCGATAAATATAATATAAATCCGGAAAGGCATTAATTATATGGGAAACAAAAACAATTTATCAAACGAAAACAAACTGGCTGATATGCTGAGAAGCGAAGTTTTAAAAAACTCGCAGACATTTGTAAAACAGCCCGAAGAAAAACTCGATTTATCCGGTATTGAATATGTTTCAACCAAAGATAAACCGTACATCTCTCCCATTATGACAATGAGCGAAGATGAAATACTTAATTTTGTTGAAAGCTTTGAAGTAGCTGAACTTGCAACATTATCGGTTGCGGAACTTAACAGAATAGGTGAAGTTCTGGGTGTTCCTCCCGAAATTTTAACCGAAGATATGGAATAATTACCTTTTTTCGATTAATTCAATTTGATTTCCGTCAGGGTCAAGCAAGAAACATATTCTTGTCTTGACTTCCGGCATATAAAAAGGTTCAATTTCAAATTCATATCCGAGATTATGCATTTTTTTGGTAATAATTTCCATATCATCAACTTCAAATGCAAAATGTCCGAATGCATCTCCGTTTGAATATCCTGTTTTCGGGATGCAATCATTAACGGTTAATTCTATTTCAAAACCGGTGCGCTCATCCTTTAAATATAATAAATAACAATCTTCAAGACGTATTTTTCTGTCTTCTTTTAGCCCGAGAAGATTACAGTAAAAGTTTATTGCTTCATCAACTTTTTTTACCCTTATCATTGCATGTAAAAATTTCATTTTCTCTTCCTGTTTAATATAAAAGTACTATATTCAAACTATTTAAGTAAAAATATCTTTAAAATGCAACATCTTTATATTAAAATATTCGAATGGAAAAACAATATAACCTAAGCTTTAAGAAAAACAGTATAGAAAAACTTCTGCTAAACCTCGATCAAAATCCATATTCGCAGAAAAATAAAGATTTCAGATATACGCTTTCTTTGATTTATGAGTTAATTGAAGAAGAATTTGCAGATACGTTTGATACTAAAAATCAAATTTTAAGGCAAACGGAGATTTTCCTTAATAAAGACGGCAATAATGTAAGTATTTTTGTAACCCCGCCGTATAATTTCGACTATTATTTAAAATCAAAAGGTTCATTATACAAACTTCGCCCCGAATACTTTAAAGACAACTACGGCTATAAAATAAGCCTTGATATGTTTTTTGAATATTTTACCGGAGTGGATGAAAATCTTGATTTATCGGACTGTACCGAAAGTTATAAATTTTATTTTAATCTTGTTCAATTTGTTAAGAAAACAGTTGAAAAGCTTCACTTTGTTCCGGCGGTAAATTTTAAAAAAGATACATTCAGCATATATTATGAGCCTTATTTCCAAAATAAAGATTTCTTAAAAGCTTATCATCAAATTATTGATAATGACGTATTAGACCCTGAAACAACAAAAAAACTTGTAGAAAAATATCTGAATTATATAATTTTTACATTTTTAGGGGTAAAACATTATCGTTTTAAAGACCTGAAAGCTGCTGTTTATCTTGTTAAAAACGGTGTTCAAAAAAGATTATATAAAGGAAACGACTTAGCCTCCGATATTCAAACATGGTTTGATGAAATGAGTCTTGGAAGCTACGATATAGTGCCCGTTTTTAATATAGAAAAACTTACCGATGAAAAATTCCTGCTCAGGATTTTAGCAAAAGATAAAACCAAAAATGAAGTAAAACAGCTTGAAGATTTAACGGACGAAGAAAAAATATTAATTGAAAAACAGATAAACTGGGCAACAAAATACATAGAAGACCTTGAAGACGTTACCATGGAGCTTGATTTATCGGGCGTCTACAAAATGATAACAAGAATTACTTATTATCTTGCACAGGCGGGTATGGAAGTTAATCTGCCGGAAGGTATGGATAATGTTATCATTCCGAGGGCTTCAATTAACGCTAAAATCAAACAAAAACGCATTCAGGATTTAAAAGATTTACTTGAAAACCCGACAGGCTCAACAATTTCTCTTGATGAGATAATGAGCTTTAATATTGAAATAGCTCTCGGAGATAATGAAAAAATATCCGCAGAAGAATTCAGAGAGCTTGCAAAAAATTCTCAAGGATTAATTAAATATAAAGATAAATACATTCTTATAGACAAGGAAGAAACGGATAAACTTCTGGCAAAACTTGAACATACGCCGAATTTAACCGTGAATAAAATGCAGCTGCTGCATAATGCATTATCGGGAAAAATCGACGATTATGATTTCGATTACGACGAAGCATTTGCAAGAGTAATATCGGATTTTACCAAAGTAGAAGAAATAAGCCTGCCAAAAAATTTAAACGGAGAATTGAGAGCTTATCAAAAAATCGGCTTCAGATGGCTTTATACAAATATTTCCAAAGGCTTCGGATGCTGTATAGCTGATGATATGGGTCTTGGTAAAACAATTCAGGTTATAAGCCTAATTTTAAAATTAAAAGAAGATAAAAAGCTAAAAAGCCCCGCGCTTGTTGTATGTCCCACAACCCTTATGGGAAACTGGAAAAGAGAATTAAATACATTTGCACCTTCGCTTAAATCACATATATATCACGGTTTCAACAGAGAATTTTCAACGAATTGCGATGTAATTTTAACAACTTATGCAATTTTAAGAATTGATTTGGAAAAATTCAGAAAAACAAACTGGGATTTGTTAATTATAGATGAAGCTCAAAATATTAAAAATCCGTCAACAAACCAAACACAGGCAATTAAGGCAATTAAAGCAAGCATGAAAGTTGCTATGACGGGTACTCCTGTCGAAAACAGATTGTCCGAATTATGGAGTATATTTGATTTTATAAATAAAGGTTATCTTGGCTCGCTTGTTGATTTCGGAAAAAATTATTCAATTCCGATTGAAAGATTTAAAGAGCTGACACGTGCCGAAAAACTTAAAAAAGCAATAAGTCCGTTTATGCTAAGGCGTCTTAAAACAGATAAAACAATAATTTCGGATTTACCCGAAAAGATTGTTCTTGATGATTATTGCTACTTAACAAAAGCTCAGGTTGCGCTATACGAAAGAATATTAAATCAATCCATGGAAAACATTGCAAAATCCGGCGACAGAATGGGAAGAAGAGGCGCAATATTTAAGCTCATTACCAATTTGAAGCAGGTTTGCAATCACCCCTATCATTTTCTGAAACATGGCGATATGTCCGCCAATGCTTCGGGTAAAACACAAAAATTAATGGATATATTGAGGAATATAACCGATAACAACGAAAAAGTCCTTGTATTTACGCAATATAAAGAAATGGGTTCAATTCTGGAAAACATTATAGCCGACGAATACAATAAAAGCCCTTTGTTCTTCCACGGCAGTTTAAATGTTAAACAAAGAGAAGAAATAATTAAACGTTTTCAGGAAGATATCGATGAAAAAATCATGATACTTTCCCTTAAAGCGGGCGGATTGGGACTCAACTTAACGAGCGCATCAAATGTTATACATTATGACCTCTGGTGGAATCCTGCCGTTGAAGATCAAGCAACGGACAGAACATACCGTATAGGTCAGGATAAAAATGTTATGATACACAGATTTATAACATTATCCACTTTTGAAGAAAAAATTGACAAAATCATAAAAGACAAAAGAGAACTGGCAAATGCCGCAGTATTTGAAGGCGAAAAAACAATAACAGAGCTTTCTGATGATGAAATTTATGAAATATTCTCTCTTGCTTAAAATTAAACGCCTATTAAATTTTCAAGCTCTTCAATAGGAGAATTAATAAGACTTTTTTTGAAGTTAATTATCGCTTCAAATTCTTCTTTTAATTTTTCAAACAATTTGCTGTTTTTAAAATCTTCGTAGTCAAACGGTTTTATATATTCTATTTTATCAACATCAAGTATCTTAATCGAGCCTATTTCTTCCAGTATTTCAAGAGAAATTTCAACAAAATACCCGCTCAGACACAATGCTCTTGAAAATCTTGTTATATCAATTTTTCCGTTTAGCTGGTTATTGCAATATTTAATCATACCGTTAATTTGTTTTATGTAATTTTCGATATTTTCATCGATTTTATAATTCATAAAATGAATTTTTTCAGGTTTTATTGAAGATATTATTTCAATCAAATCTTCCTTTGTACCTGGGTAATCAAAAAACATTAATCCCGAATGTTTATCGGGTTTTGACATAATATTATTTGAAATTGAATCATATTTTGCAAGAGTTTCTTTTACTTTCGGACTTTTTGCCCAGATTGCTATATCAAGACCGTCTTTTTTTAAATATGCGGCAACCTGTTCAAGTATTCCTGTTTTTTTTCTGTGGTCAAAAAGCTTGAAGTTTTTCTTTTTGCTGATTTGCTCGCAATAAATATCAACAAGTTCAATTTGAACACTTTTTATATCGTTAAACACGTTTAATTTTAATCTGAATGCTATGTCGCACTTGGCATTAAGGGGTATATTCAGCTCGTTTTCCTGCCATTTTACAGCTTTTATTTTTTGACCGTTTTTTGAAAATATTAAACTCAAATGATTTTTTTCTTTGCCGAGAGGCTTAAAATCTTCAAGAATAACATCAAACATAGAAAATACGGGAACTTCATTATCCTGTCCGAAGGGCTCCATCTTATTTATTGTATCTAAAATATTCAAATCAATATCTTCAGGGCAAAGCTCCGCATCCGTATATAAAATATCTTCGCCGATTTCTCCCGAATTATTTGAAACGGTATTTAATAAAGCTTCTTTTACCTGTTCAAACGATGTTTTACTTAAATCAAAACTGCATCCGCCCGCAAGCTTGTGCCCGCCGAAGCCCTCAAACAATTCTTCGTTTTCTTTTAATGTTTCATAAACATTTATTGTTTCATTACTTCTTATCGAGCATCTTGCATTATTGTTTTCATCAACCGTCATCAGGAAACAGGGTTTTGAATACTCTTCAACAATTTTAGATGCCACTATTCCGATAACCCCTACATGCCAGTCAGGATTTATAAGTATTATTGCAGGATTATTTTTTTCGTTTTTATGCTGTTTTAAGTACTCTTGAACGTCATTAAATGTTTCAAGGCATTTAGACTGCCTTATTTTATTATAGTTTTCAAGCTGCTCAATAATTATATCAAGCTTTGTATCGTTGTCTGTTGTTAAAAATTCAAACGATAATGATGCATTTGCAAGTCTGCCTACTGCATTTATCCTCGGAGCAAGAATAAAAGCTATGTCATAACTTGTAATTTCGTTCTGGCAATGTTTTTTTAGAAGTCTGTATGCGGGTTTATAAGCTTCTTCGCCTTTTTTGTTCAATAATTCAAGGCAAACCGCAACCATTGAGCGATTTTCACCTATAAGAGGAACAACATCCGCTACAATACCGAGTGATGCAATGATAAGAAGCTCGTCTTTCAGTTTATTATCTTCAATATCTTCCAATAGCGCAAGAGCAAGTTTATAAGCGACATTTGAGCCTGAATTATATGATAATGAAGTTATTACGTTAATATCCGTATCTTCTTTTATCGCACCTTGAACCTGCGGATTTATAACGGCATAAGCGGAAGGGATATCTCCGTCTGTTGAGTGATGGTCGGTTATTATTGTATCAACCTTAAAGCCTTTTAAAAGATTTATTTCCGAACCGTTTGAAATTCCGCAATCAACCGTTATAACAAGTTTTACTTTTTCTTTTGAAATAAATTTTATAAGCTCTTTACTGTTCAATCCGTGACCGTGCAAAAGCCTGTCGGGAATAAATTCCATAACTTCTGCATTTAATTTTTTTAATGCCTTGTATAGTAATGTTGTACTTGTAACGCCGTCACAGTCAAAATCACCCCATATTAGTATTTTTTCTTTTTTTTCAATTGCTTTTAATATTCTATCCTTTGCCTTTTGCATATCAGAAAAGGCATAAGGGCTTATAAAATACTTCCTTGAAGGATTTAAAAATTCTTCCGTTTTTTCGGGAGTATCTATATTCTTTATAGCAAGAAGCTCTTCTAAAAGACTGTCTTTTAGCGAGCTTCTTTGAATATTTGTATTATTTTTTCTAACGGCAATTTTGCGGTAATTCATTTTATCTTCTGCTGTTTAATTGAGCTAATAATCTTAAAATTTCAAAATAAAACCATACAAGAGTAACAAGAAGTCCGAATGCTCCATACCATTCATAGTAATCGGGAGCCATATTTTGACTTCCTCTTTCAATAAAGTCAAAGTCCATAATGAAATTTAAAGCTGCAATTACGCAGATAAATCCGCTGATTGCAATTCCCGTCAAAGTTCCGAAGGGTAATACGGAATGTCCCATAAGCCCTGCTATAAATGCAATTAAATAATATATTGCTATACCTAAAGTTGCCGTAAAAATAACTTTTCTGAATTTTTCGGTTGCCTGAATAATTTTTGTTTTATACAAAAGCAGCATGGAAAGCAGAGTTGTAACGGTTATTGCAACGGCGTTAACAACAATTCCGTTGTACAAAGCTTCAAAAGTATAGCTTACCGAACCCAGAAGCAACCCTTCGCAAACCGCATACATACTTCCTGTTATTTTTGCCGTATTCGGCTTAAAAGACGTAATAAGCGCAAGTACAAAACCTGAAATCGCAGATACCGTAGCAATCAGCATAGCTTTATCGCTAAAACCTTTTGCCATTAAATTCCATGTGAAACATCCGGCAAGTATAACAACAGCCAAAAAGAACAAGGTTTTATTAATAGAACCCTGCACCGTCATCGGCTTCGAATCCAATATAACATTTTCCATTACATTTTCTCTGAACATAGGATTAGATGTCATAGTTTCCTCCTCTAAAAAATTCGTAATTGAATTATACACCAATTTCAAGTTAAAATAAAGGACATGATAAAAATAGCTGTAACAGGTAATATCGCATCGGGCAAATCCGCTGCCGAAAAAATAATCGAAAAATCGGGCTATCCCGTATACGACCTTGACAAAATCTCTCATATGCTTCTTGAAAGTAAATGCAGGGATAAAATTTTAAAAGAATTCGGCACTATTGAAAGAAATGAACTTGCAAATATTGTTTTTTCAAACAAAAACGAACTTTTAAAACTGGAAAATATTATATATCCCGAATTAAAAAAAGAAATTTCGGAAATTTTTGGAAAGAACAAAGAAAAAAACGCTGTTTTTATATCGGGAGCTTTAATTATTGATAAAGGCTTTGATAAATTATTTGATAAAATAATTTTTATTGATGCGGATTATAATTTAAGACTGCAAAGACTTATTAAAAGAAATAACTACACTCTTGAAGAGGCTAAAAAAAGAATTGACGCGCAGAATGATAAAAACAAATATTCGGCAGACTTTATAATTGAAAATAACGGTAATATCGATGAACTTAATAAGAAAATTTCGGAAGTTTTAAAAAGCATAAATTAAATTCTGCAATCATAACTAAAACATTCGGGTTACATTTCTTATAACTCACTTGATTTTTTTTATTTATTAAATATTATTAAAATATTGATATCTTATGAAAGGATGTAGAAATGTCAGTATATTGCGAAATCTGTGGAAAAGGTTCCTTAAAATCAGCTAAGATTTCGTTCTCACATAAACAAAATGTACACAGACAGCTTCCGAATTTGCAATCAGTTAAAGTTAAACTTGCAGACGGTTCTGTTAAGAAAATGCATGTATGTACATCTTGTATAAGAGCGGGAAAATTCACAAAAGCATAATGCTTGGAAATTAAAATTTTGAAAAAGACGGTTGGATTATTGGTTTATGATTTCTTGCCGTCTTTTTTAATAAATTAATATACTTGTTCCGGATGGAGTTAACTTTGAGAATTGGAATATATCTAGGAGATATAAAAGACCCCGAATCAATAGGGGATTTAACTTTTGAATTATCGTTTATTGATGAACTTATTAAGCAAGAAACAAATCATGAGTTTGTCATTTATTATTTCGGAAAAAAGGCATTTTTTAATAATTCCAAAAATATTAAATTTAAGTGCCTGAAATATTTTAAAAAACCCGAAATATCTATAATTCCCTTTAAAATTAACACATACAAAACTCCGTTTTGCCCGCTCAACCACAGACTTAAAATTGATAAAATCAATGTCGTATTTTTCCTGACTCCGTATCTGCATGAACACATAGAAGTGCCTTATTATACGGTCATAAGGGATGTTGCTCACAGAATTCTTCCGCATTTTCCGGAGTTTAATAATACCCATACCTTTGAAAAGATTGAAAAAAGACTAAATGTATTTTTATCCTCCGCTTCGAAGATAATCACTTGTAATAATATTGCAAAAAATGACATTAAAACCCTTTATGATGTCATTGATGAAAACATAATAATTCAAAATATCCCTTATCCAAATTGGTTGACAAAAGCAAAAGAGGATAATTCAATTCTCAGAAACAATTCTCTTAATAAAAACAGCTATATAATTTATCCGGCACAATATTGGACGCACAAAAACCATATAAGGCTTATTCTGGCATCAAAAATTATGCAGGAGCAAAATATCAATTTAAAGGTTGTATTTACGGGGTATGACAGAGGAAACAAGCAATATTTAATAAATGAAGCAGCTAAACTTAATCTTGAAAATGAAATAATTTTCCTTGATTATGTAAGCCACGATGAGCTAAAAGCGCTTTATAAAAACGCATACGCTCTTGTTTATCCGTCACTTGCTGGCCCCGACAGCGTTGTTGCACTCGAAGCAATGTATTACAACTGTCCGGTGTTAATATCAAATCATTTCGGCTACAACGAGCAGCTAAAATCCGCTGCGTTATATTTTAATCCTCTTGATGAAAATGATATAGTGGAAAAAATAAAAATGCTTAATGATATAGCATTTAAGGATGACTTAATATCGCAGGGAAATCTTTTAATAAAAGAAAATACTTCAAAAAACTATGTCGACAAGTTTTTAAACATTATGGATAGTTTTTATTTAACAAGGATGTGTTGGTCGCTTGAAGAAAGTTATCAGGAAAAATGACAATAATATTTTTTGCAATACTTATATTTTTGATAATAATTTTCATATTTGTTTCAATTTTTCTTGTTTTTAAAACTAAACAGGAAAAACGTGATGCCGTTATTGATTTTGCAAATAAAATCCTTGAAGAAAAAGGGTTTGTTCCGCTTCATATTTTATATTTAAACCCTTCAAAAGTTGCGGCAATAAATGCCAAACAAACAACACTTGCCGTAATAACATTAAATTCTCCGGAAAATTATTTATATGAAGAAATAAATTATTTTCTTATTGTATCTATTGAAAAAACTCCGGTATGCATTAATGTTGCATACATTTCTAACGGCGAAAAGAATATTTTAACTTTAAACAGAACGAAAGAAACGGAAGATTTTGTTTACAGAATGTATAAAAACGCAACCGTAAGAAAGCTTTCTCAAAAGTATAATATCAAAACCTTCAGCCTCACAAGCGGAAGCGACTGGGATTGCAGCTATGTCTGGGCTTATTTTGCTCAAAGAGCACTTTTGGCATATCATAAAAATACCGGAAAAACAGCATCGTATAAATTAAGCCTATTAAAAGAATTTTTTACTCTTGATACAAAATACAGCTATTTTCAAGCCCCGATTTTAGGGATAGCACAACAATTATTTGTATATGAAAAAAGCTTCTTAGACGAACTGTTTAAACTGTTGCTTGCGGCAATAAAACAAAAAGCGGCTCCTGTTTTTGCGGATAAAATCTTTTATGATGACTACAGCAATATAGTATACCTTACAAACGGTGTTAATTCCCTTCAGTCAATTATAATAAATGAAATTGATGATGTTTATTACGGAGATAACAGGTTAACTTTTACTCTGAAAGACGAAGACAGAGAAATTAACTTCCTTGCCGATAAAAATTTTATTGAAGAATTTATCAATTTCACAACAACGTACAATCTTAGAAAAATTGCAAACAACTTTAATTACAATATGGATAAATTAATCAACACAACGGAAAGTACAAAATTTATTATTGACTATACAAGGGACAGAGTAATTTATTGCGCTAATTTTGATAAATTTTCAAAGTTTTCATACATTACAATAGCCTTTAGCAACCTTGAAACAGCCGAGCTCGAAAAATCAGGAACCGTTTATTTTGTTAGAATAAGCACCAAAAACAACGAAATTATTGATGTATCATGCAAAAAATCCTCGGTTGCACAATATATTATGGCACAGCTGACAACGATTATTAATAAATAATTTAATTTTTGTTTTTAAAGAAGTAACTGTCTTTAAACATTTCTCTGTATAAAACCCCTGTATATTTTGTTACGGGTTTATATTCATCCTTTAGCATACTTCTTTTAACAACAATGTTTGTATCTCCGTCATCATATATTTTAACCCAGTCGGGAGTGCTTAAAAGCTCATAAGAAAGGTCATAATAAGCCGAACTCATAATAATATCAGGTTCATATTTTTCAAGTAATTTGTAACGGTTACCTGTTCTGTCGGAATAATCCATCAAAATATCATATATTTCCCTGTCATATACCTGCTCTTCTCTGCCGTCCATATATATTTTTACATCAGGATACAGATGCCATGCAACATATGATGCATAATGATAAGGGCAAAGAATTTTTCCTTTGATATTGTTGACCTTCATAAATTCAACCGCAAGAAGGGGATAATTTGCCTTTACTACATGATAATACGAAGTATCTATCGGATTATTTGCTATTGCGGGAAGTGAATATATATAAATTGCAAGGTAAATCAGGATATTTTTTGCAAGTAACATGTATTTATCAATTTTCTTATTATTCAGCAAAGAAGAAATCATGCCGCCGAGCTTATTAAATATAAGATAAAAGTCTTCATATACAAAAATCGAACCAACTATAACAAATAAAGTTATATGCTTTACGGCAGTCATAGAAAGGTATCCCGTTACAAGAAGCAATAAAAGTTTTGTTTTATCAAACGTTGAATATTTTACCTTATTAATAAACAATGCCGAAATGTATGAAATACAGGACACAACAAGAAAAACAAAATATGCATGCGAAAGAGGGGGGTCATCCATTTGAAAAGGCGACATCCATTCTCTTATTAAAGACCTGTCTATAGCTGCACTCTGGAATGTAAAAGTAATAAAATCCGCTCCCCATGGGTTTATAAAATAAACAAGGCAAACAAAAATAAGGGTAATAAAGTATTTTTTAAAAGGTTTTTTATTTAAAAATTCGCCGATTCCGTATATTAACAAAATTCCCACACCCGCAAGCGAACCTCCGTGCGAATTTAACCAGAAGAGCATAATAAAAGGGAGTAATATAAATAATTTTTCATTACCGCTTCTGATTTTTTCCAGCAAATATATCCAAACAGCCAGAAGTATAAAAGTCACACTCTGACAGCGGAAAACAAATTTTAAAATGCTTGCATTCGCAAATACAAACAAAATTAATCCGTAAAACTCAATATTATAAGGAGATAATCCTGTTTTTGAAAGCCTTTGTTTTATTCCGAGATTAATAAAAAATATGACAAAAAATGCCGATAAACACTTTAGAACATTAATTCCGGATGAATCAAATTTTTGAACAATATAGTACAAAAAAGTACTTGTAAGCCACTCATGATCGTACCATGTGTGGGTCGGAGTGTATGAAATAACATCATTATAAAAAACATGCCCGAAATTATATACACTGTATCCCGCTATGAGCCTTGAAAATAAATCGTGGTCAAGATAATTAAAGCTCAAACCCAGTGCAAAAATAAATACAAGCAAAGTGATAAAGAAAATATATATTCCTGCCTTTGAAAAATCAATTTTGTTTTTTAGCATACCCATCTTTCATATAATCAAAAGTTACTGATAAATTTTACCATGCATAAATACTAACTTCATAACATTTACAATTAATTTGCATATAAATTTTAAGCAAAGTAAAATAAATACATAGAAACCGTATTTTAGGGGAGAAGCTATGGAAAACAAATATGGAAGAATTTATAATTTTTCGGCAGGCCCTGCTGTTTTACCTGTTGAAGTATTGGAAACGGCAAGAGATGAAATGCTTAATTATCAGGGAACGGGTATGAGCGTTATGGAAATGTCACACCGCTCAAAAACTTATGACAACATAATAAAAACAGCAGAACGTGATTTAAGGGATTTAATGAACATTCCCGATAATTATAAAGTGCTGTTTTTACAAGGCGGTGCACATTTACAATTCTCCATGGTTCCGATTAACCTGCTTAAAAACGGTGTTGCCGATTATATCGTAACGGGTCAATGGGCAAAAAAGGCTTACGTTGAAGCACAAAAATACGGAAAAATTAACAAAGTTGCAACTTCCGAAGATAAAACTTTTTCATATATCCCCGATTGCAGCAACTTAGATATTTCTCCCGATGCGGATTATGTTTATATTTGCGAAAATAACACAATCTACGGAACAAAATTCCACACTCTTCCGAACACAAAAGGTAAAGATTTAGTTGCGGATATGTCGTCATGTTTCTTATCCGAACCTGTTGATGTTACAAAATACGGACTTATATATGCGGGTGTGCAAAAAAATGTCGGCCCTGCCGGAGTTCAAATAGTAATAATAAGGGAAGATTTAATAAGAGAAGATTTACCGGAATGGTGTCCTACAATGCTAAAATATAAAACTCACAGCGACAACGACAGTTTATATAATACGCCTCCGGCATACGGCATATATATTTGCGGACTTGTTTTCAAATGGCTCAAAAAAATGGGCGGATTGGAAAAAATGAAAGAATTAAACGAAAGAAAAGCAAAAATATTATACGATTTTCTTGACAGTTCAAAATTGTTCAAAGGAACGGTTGAAAAAAATTCCCGCTCATTAATGAATGTACCTTTTGTTACGGGAAGTGATGAACTTGATAAGAAATTTATAGAAGAAGCAAAGAATAACGGCTTAATCCAATTAAAAGGACACAGAACGGTAGGCGGCATGAGAGCTTCAATATATAATGCAATGCCGATTGAAGGCGTTCAAAAACTTGTCGAATTTATGAAGGAATTTGAAAAAGCAAATTCTTAAGGAATTACCCATGCTATACAACAATATTCTTGAAACTATCGGAAATACACCGCTTGTTAAACTTAATAAAATAACCGATAAGAACATATTTGTTAAAGTCGAAAGCTTTAATCCGGCAGGCTCGATTAAGGATAGGGCAGCTTACAATATGTTGTCCAATGCCCTGAAGGAAAACGCCGTTAATAAAGATACCGTCATAATAGAGCCTACAAGCGGAAATACCGGAGTCGGACTCTGCATGACAGCAGCATATCTTGGCTTAAAGATTATTATAGTCATGCCTGAAACAATGAGCGAAGAAAGAAAGCAGCTCATGAAGGCATACGGAGCAGAGCTTGTGTTAACCGACGGTGCCTCGGGTATGAAAGGCGCGATTAATAAAGCAAATGAACTCCATAACGAAATAAAAAACAGTTTTATCCCGCAGCAATTTGCAAACAAATATAATCCCGAAATACATTATAAAACCACATCGGAAGAAATTTTAAAGGATTTAAACGGAAAAATTGATTATTTTATAGCGGGAATAGGAACAGGCGGAACCATAACCGGAATAGGCAAAAAATTAAAAGAAAAAATACCTGACGTTAAAATAATAGGTGTAGAACCGTATTCAAGCCCTTTTTTAACAAAAGGAGAAGCGGGAGCACACAAAATTCAAGGTATCGGTGCAGGTTTTAAACCTGAAATATTGGATTTAAACATTATTGACGAAATAATAACCGTTAAAAATGAAGATGCCTTCTTATATACAAGAATGCTGGCTCAAAAAGAAGGAATACTTGCCGGAATATCATCAGGCGCAAATGTATGGGCAAGTATTAAAACAGCATCCGAGCACAGCGATAAAAATATCGTAACAATTTTACCCGACACGGGGGAAAGATATCTTTCAACCGGAGTATTCGGGTAAATAATTGACTTAAAATAATGCTGATAAATGCCAATTCAAACACTTTAAAAACGGAAATACTGATTAATGAATATTTAAAACTCATTCAATCGGGAGTTGAAGCTGAAAACATTCTGGTGCTTGTTCAGAATTCAAAAAAGAAAAAAGAGTTTATAAATAAGGTTAAAGAAAAAAGCCCTGAAGGGAATATCGGTAATTTAAAAATATTCAGCTTTTTTGGACTCGCGAGAGATTTTATACTTGAAAACTGGGCGCTTGTTGAAAACTCTATTTCGGATGAAACAAATATCAAGATAATTCCTTCGTTATCCGGCTTGGAGATTTCTCAAAAAATCATAAAAGATTCTATAGAAGAAGTTGATTTCAGCGGATACAATTCAAAAACAAGCTTGCTCCACCAGCTATTCAGAAGAATTTCTCTGATAACTTTAAATGATTTATCAAAAGAGGAAATAAAAAAACGTGCCGAAATTTTGAAGGAAGGCTTCAGCAATGAGGTAAACTCTCTTATAAATATATATAAAGCTAAAACCATTAATTTAAGAGCATTTGACTACATAAGACAATTAAATGTTTTTGAATTTTTATATAAAAAAGTTAAAAATAATTTTAAATATGTATTTTTAGATGACGGAGATGAAATTACTCCTTGCGTTTTAGCCTATTTAGAACATATTAAACCTGATATAAAGGAGTTTTTTATATCTTATGACCCGAAAGGCTCGTCAAGGCTTGGGTATCTCGGAGCAATAAATGTTGATTTTGAAAAATTTTTAGGAGAAAAAGCAACTGGGATAAAAAGGCTTAATTTAAGAACCGAAAACGAAGCATTGAACATTTTTAATTCGGTTAAAAATGATAAACTTATTGACCTTAAAACAATTAAAACAAAAAGTTTTTTAAAAAGAAACGAAATGACCGAATGTGTTCTTTCCGATATTAAAAAGCTGATACTGTCGGGCGTTAAGCCCTCTGAAATATCAATTGTTACACCAAACTGCGACAATTTCTTAAAATCGGAATTTAATAAATCAGGATTTAATTTTAATTTTATTTCAAAAAACGAAAAACTAAACGAAAACAAGCTTATAAGCTACGTTTTAGAACTTTTAAAAATAATAAACGACACGAAAAATATGCCGATTTCTCCCTATGCTCTAAAGGGGATTTTTACGGAACTGCTGAAATGCGATAAAAAAGAGGCAATTAAAACAATTCAGGAATATATTTTCAAATCAAAATTTAAAAACACAAGCATTTTTGAAATACTCGAAAATAAGGAAAATGAAAAATTTCAAAAACTTGTTGAAATTTATGAAACAATGCGTTTTAAACTTCTGTCCGAACAAATATATAAAATAGCCGAAGAATTTATTGTTTTTGAAAAAGAAATCAAAAAGGACATTATCAAACTTAATGAAATTTTAAAACAAATTTCGGACTATGAAACAGTTTTCGGCGACAGCACGAATAATTATGAACTTATTATTCAACTTGAAAATACAATAATTTCGGAAAATCCCTTGCATGACGAAGAAATAGATGAAAATTCAATCGTTGTATCATCCGCTCAAAAAATAATTGATTATTCTCTTAAAACCAAATATCAGTTCTTGCTGGATGTATCAAGCGAAAACTGGTTAAAACAAGATATAGGCCCTTTGTATAATGCCTGGGTTATGCAAAAAACATGGTCAAAAGACAGTTTTGAACTGGAAGATAATATTGAATTAACCAAAGACAGAACGGCAAGGACCCTTTATAAGCTTCATCTTTTAAGCGAAAACACCTGTCTATATTCAAGCGTTTATGACTATCTGGGGGCTGAAAATTTTTCGGGCATTGACAAATATTATAAGTATAACGTTGAATTAAACGCCAAAACTGAAATAAAACCCATCATACCGAGAGAAGACCAGCGGGAAGTCTTAAATTACAACGGAGGATTAATGTCCGTGAGCGCTACTGCGGGCTCAGGAAAAACAACAATAATGCTGCTTCTTGTTGAAAAACTAATATCGGGCGAAATATTGGGAAATATTGAACCCAAAAACATATTTGTCTTAACTTTTATGGAATCAGCCGCAAGGAATTTTAAAGAAAGAATTAAAGCAAAATATCCCGATTTAAAAGAATTACCTAATATATCAACAATTCACGGACTTGCTCTTCGAATTTTAAAAGAAAATAACAATTATTCTCTTGCGGGACTTGATTTTGATTTTGAAATCATTGATGAAATCAAAAGAAATGCCGTTTTATCCGAAATAATATATGCTCATGGCATATCTTCGGACAAACTTGATTTATACGACAGGGCTGTTTCCGCTTATAAAAATGAAATATCGGTTTATGATGATTATCAAACATCAAACAGGTTGTTTTTAAAGGTTTTTAAATCTTATCAGGACGAATTAAAAAAACAAAATTTGATTGATTATGACGATTTGCTTCTTTTAAGTCTGAAAATTTTAAAAGAAAACAAAGATGTACTTTATTATTATCAGGATTTAGCAAAAATTATAATAGAAGATGAAGCACAGGATTCAAGCTTCGTTCAGCAGGAATTAATAAAACTGCTTTCCGGAAAGCATAAAAACGTTATAAGATGCGGAGATATTAATCAGGCTATAACTTCGACATTTACAAACAGCGACGTTACCGGTTTTAGGGAATTTATTAATAACTCAAAGAATGTAGTTATGGACAGATGCCAAAGATGTGCAACAGGTGTTCTTGATTGCGCAAATAACACGGTTAAATATGCTCAAAAACACAATATTAAAGCTTTTAGCGATTTAATTATGAAGCCCGTTGAAAATAAAAATATTATCGATAAAAATGCCGTAACAAAAATAATCTGCGATAACGAAGAAGAGGAAAGAGCTTTTGTTATAAATAAAATTAAAGAGATTTTAAAAAATGACAGCAACGCCACAATCGGAGTACTTTTGAGAAGCAATTTTGCAATAAATAAGTGGGCTGATATTTTGGAAGAAAAATCAATTAAAACATACAAAAACTCTGATGCCCTTATTAACAATCCGGTTTACAAAATCTGCCTTTTAGTACTTGAATATATAGCAAATCCCTATGAAACTGGAATATTAAAGACAATAGCAGAAGAACTGTACAGAAGCGGGTACTACAATTTTGAAACATATAACTATGCCAAAAACTTAAAAGAGCCTATTTTTATGACGGACGATTTCAATGAGCAGTTCTGGTGGGATATGAACTATTTTCTGTTTAAAAATACATATTCCATATATGAACTTGTATGTGAAATCGGTCAATATTACTTTTCTTCCGGAAAAAACGCCGCCAATATTCCAATGGTCGGTGCTATAGCTCAAAAAATTGCAAACTCATCAAAAACTTTTGAAAATACCGTTCAAAAATTAAGAGAAATTCAATACAGAAACAACTTTTCAAATATTAAATTCTTTTTAAACGAAGAAAACGACGCAAAAGCTTCTTCTGTACAAATTATGACCCTTCATAAATCAAAAGGTGATGAATTTGACTATGTATTTATTCCCGAACTCACACAGGATAATTTATGTTTAAATGTGAATGATTACAAATTAAAAGAAAGTTCAACTTTTATACAAAAAGTTAAAAAAGATAAAAAAAGCGATTTGGAACTTAAAAAAGAAATTATAGAAGAAAATTACAGGCTTATATACGTCGGCATAACAAGAGCCAAAAAGAAATTATACCTGAGCTCCGCTAAAAATTATAAAATTTATAATAAAAAAAGAGAATGTAAAATTTCCGAATTTCTGGAGGAGATAGTATGACGGATACATTCAGCTCAAATTCTCTTAAAATTCTTGATAAAGACTTGAATGAGTTTAAAAATAAATATATAGATAACCTGACCCTTTTTAAAAATGATAAAAGAGCAATACTCGGACAAAAATTTCACAGTTTGATTTGCGCTTCAATAAAAGGCTTTAATACCGAAAAATTTGAAAAAAGCCTTGAAGAAAATGAACTTAAAAACTGGCTAAAATTAAAAGAAAAGCTTGAAATTAAAAGAAACGGTTTTATAAAAACAGAATATTCTTTTCTTGTTAAAAATTTTTTAAACAAAAAGCCTTACTATCTGACAGGAAGATTTGATGCAGTTTTTAAAGAAGAAAACAATATAATCATTTACGATTGGAAAACTTTAAATATTCCAAAAAATCCCGAAAATGACCTGCAAACAATAGTTTACCTTTATTGCGCGGAAAAAATATATAAAACAAAAAACATAAAAATGAAATATTTATCAATAGAAAAACAAATTTCGGAAGAAATTGCATATAAAAACGAAGAAACCTACAGAAATATAATTGAAAATATAATTTCAAAAACGGACGACTACAAACATTAAACTCAATTGTTAACAAAAGTTATATTTTTTAAAAGTCGCGCAATTTCATATCAAAAAATTACTTTATTAAGTTATAAAGCAATTTAAGAAGTATATTTAAACAATTTCTTAAGAGGAAAAATGGATACGGAAGTTAAAAAGTATAATTATGCGGCAGATGCCGTTAAACGAAGCGATGAACTTAAACAGGAAGCTATTGAGCATAAAAAATTAACGGAAGAAAACAATGATTTATCAAAATATTTCCGGATGATTCAAAGCGGAATGTATTCAAAATCCGGTTTGAAGAGGTTTTTAAGCTTAACTCCCGGTAAATACGTTTCATCAGACACGGGAAACACTGTTCTTAAAGCCGAACAACTTTCATATCTTGAAAAAATTAAAGAAATGGTGCAATCTCAGATGGATAACCTTGACGGGTATGATATTGATACCAGATACGAAGATATAAAAAACAATTACGGCGAGCCTATTTCCAAAGAAAAATACAAACTCGCATTATCCGTGCAAAAAGAATTAGATGACGACAGCGTGCCTTTTAAAGATATTCTTCTTGCGGTTGATGAAGGAAATTTCACTCAAATTCAACCAAAAGGTTAATTTTACATTTGTTAAATTTTGTGATATAATAAGGTGTCCGAAGGCAATTTTTGCTTTTCAGGTGTTTTTAGGAAATTGTGTTGTAAGGAGAACCTGAATATGATTCCAAGTATATCTATGTCTTCTCTGTCATTTAAGGCAAACAAGAAAAATCCCGTCAGAGATTTGTATGCCAACTTATTAAGTACAATTAAAACAGCACAAGATAAAGCGGGTATTACAGGTACAAATAATAATCCGCTAACTCCTATCCCGATGCAGGGAACAGGACAAAAACTTGATATAATAGCTTAATTGTGTTGTTGAAAACTAATTATCCATGCGCAAAAGTTTTTATAATTTTTGCGCATACTTTTTTATTTACACAAAAAATAACACTGAATAACATTTTGTAATATTTTGTTTTTGAAAAAATTTCGATAAATTCTTTCCTGTTTTTTATAAACATTTTGACTGTATCAAGACGGAGTTTAATATTCCAATCAATAAGTTTTTTTATATAGCTTTCTTTTAAGAATTTTTTGTTCCCCGTCGATAAATTTGTATTTGAATTATTTAATGAATGCTGCCTGTACAGCCATAAAACAGCATTTGTATTTATTGACCCCCCGATAAGATGCAAAAGCGAGAAAATAACCTTATCCGCACCGGTTTTCCAATATTTTATATCCGGATAAAATTTCAAAATTTCAATAGCCGATTTTCTAATCATAGCCGAGGTTGAAGCTCTCCAACTCCACAAACCGAAGGGAGTATTTTTTAAATCCAGTATCGAAATTTCAAATTCATCATTTGTATCAAAAATTTCTTCGGTTTTGCAATATTTTACGGTTCTTAAGTTATTTTGAAAATTATTTGAAACATAGTTTAGAGAAGTAATTTCACCGTTTTTATTAATCTCTCCGGAAGAGGAGCTTACAAATGCCGCATTGTAGTTTAAATGAATGTATAAAAGAGTTTTCAGATAGTTTGGCAATAAAACATCGTCCGCATCTACCATACAGATAAATTCACCGAGTGCATTGTCAACTCCCAGAAGAAATGCACCCAGCTGACCCATATTTTCTTTTGAATTTATTATTTTAATTTTTTCATTTTTTATTTCATTCAAAATTTTCGAATTATTTTCATCAGAACCATCATTCACAATGATAATTTCAAAATTTTTATAGGTCTGATTTAGAATACTTTCAATGCAGGGCCTGATATATTCCGAAAGATTAAAGTATGTTATTATTACGGATATTTTAGGTTCAAAAACCAGATTTAAGGGCACTTTCATAAAATAATATTACCATATTTAATAAAAAAACAAAAAATTACTTGATTATTTTTTTTGTTTCCTATAGTATAAGAATTGTCCTAAAGGCAATTTAAAATGTCCAAAGGGCAAGCATGAAAACTGAATATGGGGAATTAGCTCAATTGCCCGAGAAAACCGAGAGGTTTTCGTTAAGAAAACGCACCGTAGCAGGTGCGAGAGCATGAAA
>CADBOZ010000090.1 GCA_902796515.1 uncultured bacterium
ACGGTCGTAAAGACTTTCATCGCCGACAATACTCGGAGGGTAGCCTCCCGGGAAGATAGGTCGCTGCCATTTCCTAAATTTATTAAAACCTTACATATTAAATGTAAGGTTTTTTAGTTATATTATCGATAAAAAAAAGTCATTCTGAGGAAAGTAAAACGACCGAAGAATCTTTTTTGTAAGTACAGGAGATACTTCACTTACGCTCAGTATGACTATATTACTGAGTGTGACAGTTTCCTGCTATATACGATATTTATGAGTGTTGGTGAAGTAACTCATAATTTATTTTTTTTAATATTTCCATTGTGTGCTTTAAATTTTTCTTTTTTTTAGAATAATGTTTCCATTGCCATGGTAATATAATTTGCTTTAAAACGAGTTTTAAATAATTTTTCAAATAATTTTTCGGATTAACATCTTTAAAGTAATTCCTTTTAATATCATTGTATATTAAATTAATGTTGTAGCTTGTATTGTTTTGAATAAAGTTAATAAGCTCTACTGCTCCGTCTTTAATATAGCTTTTTATTGAATTTTTTTCGGTATAGAATATCTTCCTTTTGATAAAAGGAAGATTATGATTTTTAACAAGTTCATTTGTATTATAAAAAGAAGCTTCTCCTGATGGAATATTACAGTTTTCTATATAAGAAGCTGATTTAAAGCCCTTACTTTCAAAAAATTCCGTTGTAAAAAGTTCGTAATTTTTAACAGCTTCTTCGTAATTTGTCGGGATTTTAACATTATCCCAATATTCTTTAAAAATCGGTGAATTTAATATTGATTTTTTGTAAGCAAGGAAATAAGACTGAATATGCGCGCCTATTGTCTTTCCTGCCATTTGATATCCTAAATCGCTATGCTTGGTCACTCCCCAAAAATCTATATCTTGATTAGACTCCATCTTATTAAACATAGTGTCTAATTCAAAAATGGGGCCATAGAAAGTTGAATTAGCAAATATTACTTCATCAAATTCTTTTAAATACTCAAAACCGAATTTTTCTACTACATCTTTAAATGCGCCGGAGTCAAAACCCTTATTTTCCCTTAAAATTACGTTATTTGAGTATTTTTGCAGTATGTTTTTTGAATTTACCTCTAATTTTCCGTTTACGACAATAATTATTTGTGAACAATATTTTTGCATTTTATCCAAAAAATATGTTACAAAATCATCAACTATCCCGTTTGTGTCATAAAAACAATAAACAAGTAATCTTTTCAATTGTTTTTTCCTTTGTTAAAATCAAACTTCTTTCCAAAAAGGACAATTTCTCTTCTGCCTTTCGTAAGATGAATTTGAATAAGCTGTTTTCTATAAGCATTAAAATAGTGATAAAATATTTTAAAAATTGCCCATTTGGTGTGTAAAAATACGATTCTTTTATAGTTAAAAGCAAAAAATTCTTCCGGGCTTGCCATTTTGGAATTTATATAACTTGCTTTATGCATTCTCCAGTTTGTAAGTTTTTCGTCTGTATAATACATTATGCAATCCCTTGCGAGTTGCAGCCAAATATATAAATCCAGACATTTTTTAATAGGACTTTCATAATCAATATTTTTAAATATTTCCTTTTTTGCCATAACACAGGAAAATGTTGGGATTAAATTAATATATGTTTTTTGATAAGCTTTTTTTAAAGAAGAAGGAAACTTTATTTTATCCAATATTCTTTTCTGCTTTTCAAAGTATGGTATTTGCTCGTCAATTGTTTCTTTTTCCCCGAACATATTAATTCCGTTAAATATAACGTCAATTTCGGGGTATTTTTTTATAATTTCAAGTTTTTTTTCAATATAATCGGGCGTTATAGTGTCATCCGATTCCAAAAATATTATCCATTTGCCTTGAGCTTCTTTAATTCCGAGCTTAACGGTTTCGGCAAGTCCTCTGTTTTGCCCGTTTTCATGTTGAAATAATTTAATTCTGGGGTCTTTATTGCAATACGATTTTATAACATCAACACTGTTATCTTTTGAGCCGTCATCGACAATAATCATTTCCCAATCTTTAATTGTTTGGTTTTGAACGCTTTCAATAGTTTCTTTTATATAATTTTCGTAGTTATAACTTGCTGTAATTATGCTTATATCCGTCATATTTTCCTTTCTTAATGGTTTTTGTCGAAATGTTTAAGAATTTCAATACCGAAAACCGTAATTCTTATTCCTCTGAATACCGGTTCTATATTGAAAATGAACTGCCACCATTTTCTTGTTAATTTTCTGTATAGCTTTCTGTCCCTATCGCCTATCGGATTAAGGGATTTTTCCTTGCAGGATAAACTTTCAAAATGATAAATAGTTTGTCCTGATATATAGTAATTTTGTTTTTTTTGTTTTCGATTTTGTAAAAATATCCAGTCATCTCCGCAATATATTTTTAATTCGTCGGGTATTTCAACATAATCCTTTTTGTTAAAAAATATGGCAATACCCCAATGTCCGCATCTTCCGTCAACTTTTTCAAGTGTTATATCTGTTGATTTTGGCGGAGGCAAGGTTTCTTCCGTTACTTTAATAAAATCCCTGTTAAAACCTACCGCCCCAAATTCAGGCTTTATTTTTTCCGCCACTTTTTTACAAAAATCACAAGGTATAGTGATATCATCATTTAAAAGTGCAACAATATCTTCTTTGGCTTCTTTTGTTCCTAAATTCCAGCTTGGATTAACATATAAATTTTCTTTCGGGATTATGGTTTTTAATTTGGATGAAGAATGTTCTACACCCTCAAGAGAATTATCTATAACTATAATTTCAGATACCGCTTCATCTTTATCCAATGCGGAAATTAAATTATAAAAAAGTTCTTTATTTTTTTGTAAGGTCGGAATTACGACCGATACTTTATTCATTAACTGCTTCCTCTTCCAATAAATCGTATGCTTCGGGATATTTTTTAAGAATTTTTTTAAATGCTTCACGGGGAGGCATTCCGCTCGTGCTTTGAATTTTACATAGTCCCGAGTTTTGAGAATTTTTAATTGTATATAAATTTACATCTTTTGCTTTAACAAGTTTGATTTTAGTGCGGTTTAGAATTGCCATAATCCAGAAATAAATATCATCATGGGTTGGAATTAAAGTTTTTATTTCATCAATATTTAAAATATCTTTATACAAAGAATGCGGAGGATATAATGTTCCCGCTCCGCCCATAAGCTGGTTTAAATATGTCAGCTTATAATTATTATTTGCGTAATGCGGAGTAACTTTAAATTCGTTATCCTTTAAATTAATTCCGCAGGCGCGTCTTGTATGAATACAATCGGGATTTTTTAAATATGAAGAATATAAGCTTTCAAGCCAGTCTTTTTGATAATAAAGGTCATCATCCGCAGTTATGATAATGTCATTCGGAAATTCAATTAAAGCCGGAACAAGCTTTTTATAACTTCTTATATCCTCAAACCATTTAATTTCGAGTCCTTGTTCTTTTAATTTTAAAAGTGTTTCGGGCAAATCTTTTTCTTTGTTTTTAAATTGGCTGTCTGCAAGCCATAAAATAACTTTATCAGGTTTTACGGTTTGATTTAAAAGGGTATTTATCGTGAAATGAACTGTATTAATCCTGTCCGGAAAACTTGTAAGAGAAACTATCAGCTTTGGATTTCTTGTATTTTTTTCCAAACCGTATGATTTTGTTTCAATATAATTAAATTCATTTTTATTCTTAAAAGATATTTTTAAAAATTTAAAAAGCTCAATATAAAAATGGGAATCCAAATTTCTTATAAAAAAGAATTTTTTTAAATTTTTATATTTTAAATTATCGGGTATTTTTTTAACTCCGACAGGTAAAAATCCGAACAGATAAGTTGTTAAGATATTTTTGTATTCTTTTGTTTTTAAAATCGGAATATTAAGGAAATATTTAATATATTTTGTTATTCTTTGATTTTTTTCAGGCAGGATTAAGTTGTTTTCTTTAAAAAATCGAACAATATATTTGTGCGCTCTGTATGAATCCAGTTGTTTTTTCGGACTTTGATTTTTTTTGACTATAGAATTTTTGTTTACCCTGTAATAATAATTTGTATTCGGGACGGTAATAAGTTTGTCCGATTTTTTTAATACCTCGGGCAGCAGAAGCATATCTTCAAAATAAACATTTTCTTTAAACTTAAAATTATTGATTAGTTCTTTTTTGAATAATTTTCCGCATAAATAACAGCAGACTGGAACTCTTGCAATATTGATTTTATCCGAAAGGCTTGTATATATTTTTTCTTCGTTGAATTTAAGTCTGTATTTTTGAGAATTTTGGCGCTTTCTTATCATGTCGGATACTGCTATATCGCAGGAATTTTTTGAAACGGCTGCATATAATTTTTCAATATAATCTTCATCAATCCAATCATCGGAATCAAGAAATGTGATATATTTGCCTTTTGCAATTTCAAGACCTTTATTTCTTGCGCTTGATACGCCTTTATTTTCCTGATTAATTAAAATAATTCTTTTATCAATTTCGCCAAATGCCTGAAGAATGTTAAATGTTAAATCGTTTGAACCGTCGTTAATTAAAATAATTTCAATATTTTTAAATGTTTGTTTTATAACAGAAGAAATGCATTCTTCAATGTATTCCTGAACGTTATAACAGGGGATGATAATTGAAACTTCGGGAGAAATGTTATTTTTCATCACATAAGCTTCGTATTTTTTTATAAATTCCTCTTTGAAATTTCCTGTATTCATAACACCTGCTTTTAAAGTAGCTAAAGGGTTTATTTGATTTTACTATATAAAGAATGTCGTGCAAGAAAATATAAAGCAATGTTACTTATAAATTGAATATTAGAAACTTTTTAAATATAATTTCTCATGAGCGGTACAAAAAATAAAATAATAAGGAATATAAATGAGCATAAATTCAATATTAACTTTGATAGGCGGTCTGGCATTTTTCCTCTACGGAATTTCGATTATGTCTTCGGGATTAGAAAAAATAGCCGGAGGAAAACTCGAAAAATTACTCAAAAAGATGACTTCAAATCCTGTAAAAAGTTTTGCATTGGGCACATTTATAACTGCGGTTATCCAATCTTCATCCGCTGTTACGGTTATGCTCATAGGTCTTGTAAATTCGGGGATAATGAATTTATCACAAACGGTAGGCGTAATTATCGGAGCTAATGTCGGAACTACAATAACGGCATGGATGTTAAGTTTAACCGCTATTCAGGAAAGTGCGGGATGGTTTTTTAAATTATTAAAACCCGAATCCTTTTCGCCGTTATTAGCCTTTATCGGCATTATTATGATGATGGCATTCAAAAGCAACAGAAGAAAAAATACGGGTTCGGTGTTAATAGGTTTTGCCATTCTTATGACGGGAATGGTGTTTATGTCGGAATCAATGGCGCCGTTAGCCGATATGCCCGAATTTAGAAATTTAATGACAGCCTTTTCAAATCCGATTTTAGGCTTTATTGTCGGTCTGGTTATGACGATGATTATTCAATCTTCCTCGGCTTCAATCGGGATTTTGCAGGCTTTAACCCTTGTTGGCGGTGTAACATGGGGTGTTGCTATTCCTATAATTTTGGGTCAAAATCTGGGGACTTGCGTTTCTGCCGTAATTGCAAGTATTGGCGTTAATACAAATGCAAAAAGAGTTGCGGGAGTTCATGTTATTTACAATATTTTAAGTGTGGGTATTTCTCTTCCCCTGTTTATAATTTTGCAGATGATTTTTAAATTTGCTTTTATCGAAACGGACATTAATCCTTTCGGAGTTGCGATATTCCATACCATATATAATATCTTTACGGCGTTTATGCTCTTTCCTTTTGCGAGATTTATTGAACATCTTACAATTAAATGTATTCCCGAAAATAAAGAATCCGATAAGACGGTATTGCTTGATGAAAGATTATTGAATACACCTACTTTTGCAATATCGGAATGTTTCGGAAAAACAATTGAAATGGGAGAAATGGTTGAGTTTAATTTTGTTTTTGCAACAAAATTAATGAAAAGTTTTCATAAGAAGAAAGCGGAACACATCAGAGAACAGGAAACAAGAATAGACAGCTACGAAGATAAATTAAATTCATTCTTGCTTAAACTTTCGGGAAGAGAGCTTGCCGAAGAAGACAGTAATAAAATTTCTCAACTTCTTCTTACAATCGGGGATTTTGAAAGAATAGGCGATCATGCCGCAAATATTGTTAAAATAGCGGAATCTTTCAGTGAAATGGAACATAAGTTATCAAAAGAAGCGGTTGATGAATTAAAAATCATAGTTAACGCAGTATTGGAGATATTTGTTATTTCGTTTAACGCATATAAAAACGAAGATATTTTTCTTGCTCAAAAGGCTGAGCCTCTGGAAGCCGTTATTAAAAAGGGTGTAAGAAGAGCGAAAAACAATCACATTCAAAGGCTTCAAAAAGGTCTTTGTACCGCTGAAGCAAGTTTTCTTTATTCCGATTTATTAAACGAACTCAGAAGAACTGCAGCTCACGCAGGAAATATTGCAATGAGTGTAATCCAGCTTTATGATAAAACATTAAGCAAACACGAATACAATCACAGAAATAAAGATGAAGACCTTGACTTTATGGTTAGATATCAGGATTATAAAACGAGATATAAAGTTAAGAAAAAAGATTTACAATAAAATTTAAAACTAAAAGGTAATATTAACTAATACCGGAGTGTATTAAAAAAGCCTCATAAATAATTTAGATTAAAAAAAGACATTTATTTTATAAAGAGGTCTTTAGTTATGCTAACCGATAAAATATTTAATCAAGATAAACAATATTACTGTATAGAATTTAAAAATATATCCAAAGAACTTCTGAGCTGGCTTGAAAATCTGGCATGGGAATACAGATGTAAAATTGAAAAAAAGGAATGGAAAAGCAAATATAATAACTATGTTATATATGATTATGAACCTTTTTGCTCGGACGGTTTTGAAATAAATATAACCCTTTCTTCAAAAAGAGGCGAATATTTGAATTTCGTAAGATACCTTTATGATAAAAAAATAAAAAAGATAGGTTACTTAAACAGTTGTTTTTCACTTTGAAGCAATCCAAAGGTGTGTTGTTATACATCCATTTTCCGGATTTTACCCCCTGTAATAACATAATTTTCTTAAATCAATCTTGTTTTAAGCCCTGAATAATAGCATCCGTTACCTTTGAAACCTGTTTAATTTCCATATCAAGTGAACTTATTTTTTTATAAATTTTATCGCTTACTTTAGGAATAATAGCTTTTTTAAAGCCGAGTTTAACCGCTTCCTTTAATCTGCGTTCTATATTATCAACGTATCTGATTTCTCCCAGAAGTCCGACTTCACCTATAATAATCGTTGTCCTGTTTATCGGGATATCTCTTACGGAGCTTATTATTGCAAGACAGAGCGCAAGGTCGTAACTTGGCTCCATTATATCTATTCCGCCTGCAACATTAACATAAACATCCTGTTTTGAAAGATTTAAGCCGACTTTCTTTTCTAAAACCGCAAGAATTTGTAAAAGCCTGTTATATTCTAAGCCTACAGCAACACGCCTCGGGTTTGTATAACTTGTTGAGCCCGCTAATGCTTGAATTTCATGCAGAAATATTCTGCTTCCCTCTAATGTTGCGACAACGGCACTTCCGCATGCGCCTTCGGGCTGTTCGGTTAAGATTTGCGACGGAGAAGTAACCTCAACAAGTCCTGTATCTTCCATTTTAAAGACCCCGACTTCGCTTATTGCGCCGAAACGGTTTTTAATGCATCTTAAAATCCTGAATTGCTTATATTTATCTCCCTCAAAATTTATAACGCAATCTACCATATGTTCTAAAACTTTAGGGCCTGCAATATTTCCCTCTTTTGTAACGTGTCCTATAATTATTGTTGTTATATTTCTTTGTTTTGCAATTCTCATAAGAACATTCGTGCACTCTCTTATTTGAGAAACGCTTCCGGCACCAGAAGCAATCCCCGCACAAAAGACACTCTGGATGCTGTCCACTATTAAAAAATCGGGTTTTATTGTATCTATTTGGTTTATAACCTCATCAATACATGTTTGATTTGTCAGATAAAGGTTTTCAGGTTCAACTTCAAGTCTGCGCGCTCTTAATTTGACCTGCATAGGGCTTTCTTCGGCACAAATATAGAGAACTTTTAAATTTTCATTTTCATTCTTTTTAATTTCGCATATACTTTTTGTTGTTTGAAGAACAAGTGTTGATTTGCCAATACCGGGATCACCCGCCAAAAGTACAAGCGAACCTTGAACAAAACCTCCTCCTAAGACTCTGTCGAGTTCGTCAATTTTCGTTTTAAATCTGACTTTTTCATCAAGGGATATTTCATTTAATTTTGATACTTTGGAGTCCGAACTGATTATATTTGACGGTTTAGAGCTTTCCTTTACGGTTGAAACAGAGGTTACTTCTTCAACAAATGTTCCGAATTGAGAACACTCCGGACATCTGCCGAGATATGAAATTGTTTCATATCCGCAATTTTGACATACCCATTTTGATTTAGATTTAGCCATGATTATTTATTCCAAAACTTTTTATCAATCTCTTTATTGATATATTTTACGCCTAACGGGATTCAAACCCGTAGTCTTCGGCTTCGGAGACCGATGCTTTATTCAATTAAGCTATAGGCGCAAATATATATGCTATCTTACAGTACAATAGCTTCTGCATCTCATTTTTTGGAAAAATCCGAGCTGAGATAATATTTCCTGTTCTTGCTGCTCTTGAGCTTCAAGGTATTCGTCATTATACATTTTAAGCTCGCTGTTTAAAAACCTTATCTCGTCATAATTGTTCGGATTGACTTTTAGTTGCGCTATTTCCATCTTTTTTAAAATAATATCGGCATTAATCTTTGCAAAACGTATTCTGTATTGTTTTTTTACGTTTTCGATATTTTTTTCCTGCTTTTTTGATAATTTAAGCTTGCTTATGCAACCGTCAAATTCGCTCTCTGCACGGATGGGAAGCAGGGTAGCCGTAATAAACAAAACCGATGATAATATAAAAATCTTTTTCATAAGAAAATTATACAACATTATCTTTGCATAAAACAGTTTATTTTGTTAAGATTAAGAAAAATATTTAATCGGAGTTATGATATGAAAAAAATATTTACGGGCTTATTTATAATAGTTTGTTTGTTATTTACTACAAGCCTGACTTTTGCATGTGAAAATTGCGGAA
>CADBOZ010000091.1 GCA_902796515.1 uncultured bacterium
TGGAAATTGCTTGTTTAAATCCATATACTATTTCCATAACTCATTAATATCTTTTTTAGGAATAATTATATCATGAATGGTAAAGAAAGGTTTTAAGTTACCTTTTAACATTTGGTTTCTTCCTGCTTGATTTAAAGCAGTTTTATTTCATTATTAATTTTCGATGCATGATACAAAAACTGACATATGTAAACTAAAACACTTGATGTTGCTTCAATACAGAGTTAAATTGTTTATGATAATTGAATATTGGGCGGAGAGTTCCAATCTCTCCCTTGACTATCAAATGTTTAATATCAAAAAAACAATCATTGCGTTTTTTCATTCAACATCAAAATCAAAGTATGTATCAGGATAGGGTTCGTTTTTCAAAGTAAAATGCCACCATTCGGACTCTATACCTTTAAATCCGGCGTTTATCATTGCATCATGCAGTATTTTCCTGTTTTCTTTTTGTTTTCTATTCAATTTTTTATAGTCAGGGTGCGATATTTCCGAAAATAAATCAAAAGTCCCGCCCATATCAACAAAAGAGCCGTCTTTTTTAATTAATGTCAAATCTACGGTTGAACCTCTTGTATGTCCGGATTTTTCCATTATATATTGTCCTTCCAATAAATCCGATTTTTCAAGATTAGGATAGAAGGTCTTATCTCCGTTATCATTCGGGTCGTTTATCCATTTTACAAAGTTATCTACCGCCTTTTGCGGTCTGTAAGTATCCCAGATAAGTAATCTGTAGCCTTGTTTTCTCAGATTATCGGCAGCAATTGATAAGACTTGCAAGGCTTCTTTTGTTATATAGGCAACGGGAGCTTTGTATCCGTTTATTTTATTTCCCGTAAAATTATTCGATGAATAATACCTTATATCATAAACAGCATCATCAATTGCGCTATACACAGGGGCAAAATCACTTTTGTCATAAGAAATTTGCGATGCAAAGATTGTTTGCGTAAAGCTAAATATTATTAGTATAGTAAAAAATATCTTTTTCATGGTAATCCTCCGTTTAAAATAAAGTATTTTGTGAACTTACGGAAATTTTTACTTCCTCCGTTATTGTTTGCCAAAAGACGTTACCTTATTTAATTAAATTTTAATAAAGCAATCTGCGGTATCTTTGGTATATACTGCCATAAGCGATTGGATATCAGCTTCGCTGCCGTTTGAGAGTACATAATCCGTTGATTTATTTGCATAAGCACTATGACCTGTAAACCACCCTGCAAGCTCTTGCTTTAATGTTGTTAAATCAAGAGTATAATTTTTTCCGCCGACATTATATGTTGTAATCATATCGGGGGTTAATAATACAATTGATTTATCATTGTCAATAACTTTATCTTTAATTTCATTTTTAACATCAATAGTAAAAATAATTTCATCTCCAAACGAATTTGTATCACTTGTATCATAATTACTGTATATTGTTACGTTTGAAGAATTTGATGTTATGACATCATTTTTAACATTATTAGCATTTGTTAATTTGTAACTTTTATCAAATACCATTTTATCGGTTGTCTTTTCTACTTGATACCATATTTGAGTTTTACCCGAATAACCTTTTTTAATGTTATAAGTGTTGCTTCCGTTATATTCAATTATGGTTGCACTGCTTGAATTATATAAATTATAAATGTCGTCTCCGTTATCTCCTTTGTATTGTACTTGTGACCCGCCTCCGCCTTTTATATTAAAGGTATCGACTCCGTCTCCGCCATACAATATGTTATCAACTCCGCCTGTTATATTAAAAATATCATTTCCTTCATCACCATATATAAAATTAGAACCATTCTTTATATTAAATATATCGTTTCCTTCTCTACCGTATAATTCATTATCCACACCGCCTGTGATGTTATAAATTTCGGATACATCAGAGCCATAAAACTTGTTTTTTGAAGAACCTTCCAAAACATTTACCGTTTGATTTTTTAAGGTTGAATTTACCCATGTTTTATTTAATTTACCTTCAATATTAATTGTATTTTTGCCTGCGGTAATATTAATATCTGCATTGGATGATACATCTTCATCTGTTGTAGCTTTTATATTAACTGTATTATTTCCTTTTTCAAGATAAATTCTATTTAAAGTTCCGCCTTGAACATTAATTTTATTTCCGCCTTTTACGGTATGAATTGCGTTGTTTCCGTCTATAATTGAAACAATATCTCCATCAGCATAAATAGAGTTTGTTCCGCTCGTAAGAACAATTTTATCTTTTCCCGCTCCGCTATAAATTATATTTTGTCCTCCTGAAGATATAATAGTATCAACACCGCTTCCGCCATAGATTGTATTAATCCCGCCTGTTGCGGTTATTTCATCTTCACCATTTTCTCCATAAACAACGCTGGTTCCGCCGTTTAATCTTATTGTATCACTATCATTTCCTGCTTTAATTGTTGATAAACTTGTTGTTTTGGTGGTGTTTTTTACAACAATATAGTCTTTTCCGGCTCCCGTATTAATTTTATTTATAAGCCCTGCTGATATTTCAACATTATCATCACCACTACCTGTTTTGATATCGGTAATAGCCGTATATTCTGATGTATCCGACTTTGGGGTAATATAGACATAATCAACTCCATCTCCTAAATCAGCAGTAATTTTAGAATCCATCCATGAAGAACTGTAAGTATCGGTTATATTTAGTGTATCCGTCCCTTTACCGGATTTGATATTAGCAACCCCTCTACCCGATAGAGAAATATTAAATGTATCATCACCGCTACCGGTTTCAATTGTGCTTATTGAATTATTTTCTAATGCAAAAGTATTTACTCCGTTACCTGTTTTAACATTATTAATTGAGTCTTTTCCAAAATTAAATATGCCTTCTCCGTTTCCTGTTTTAATTGTGTTTGTTGAATTTAGAACTTGTTCAAATGTGTTTTTCTCTCCTTTTAGAGTAATATTATTTTTAGAATAGGTTGCATTAATATAAAACTTATTTTCTCCGCCTTTATCTGTAATTTTGTTTGTTCCTCCTTGAATTTGGTATATATCTTTATCAACACCGGTTGTAATATCATTAATACTGCTTGGAGATTGGATGTAAACAAAACTATCACCATTGGCAAGGTTTATTGTGTTTTTGCCTGTATTGTATATACGAATAAGGTCATAGAAATCACCTGTTTTGACTTTTTTAGAACCTGTACCGTATAAATAGATATTATGGTTTGCATATAAAGCAGTTATTGTATCATTGTAATGGGATGAATAAATTGATTGATTTTCCCACCCTGTCCAAGTACTATTGGCAACAATATTAACACCTTTAGTATTTTCAGGATAATAA
>CADBOZ010000092.1 GCA_902796515.1 uncultured bacterium
ATTTAGCAACTCAATGCAATCCCCTAAAAATAACTGTACATCCTCTTTTTGATAATACCGTTGCATAAGTTGATTATACTATAAACATACATACCTGATTTGTAACATTTCTTCGTAAACTTATTTAAAATCTTGAACTAAAAATTATAAAAAATTGCCTGTTAATTTCCTGCAAATAAACATATCAAGCGGCAAAAGCAATTATTTAAAGTGATTATACAGGGTTACATCGGGCAAAACATGGTTTTCGGTTGATGTATCTATACAGATTAAAATACAATTTTAACCTGTATTGTGGTAATATAAAAACATAATTAATCTGTGGAATTAAGAAAATATGTCCGGGGATATTAAAAAAATTAACCAAACGGTTGCAACTTTTATGCTTACTTCGCTGGCTCTTTCGGGTATAGCTTTTGCCGGTGTTAATGAAAATTTAATTGCAGGTGCAACGGATATTCAATCGATTGGTCAAAACAGCAGTTCACCTGTTGAAATGTATGGTGTGCCGGTTGAAATGTATGGTGTGCCGGTTGCCAGACCTATGCCGCAGTTACTTTACGGTGTGCCTGTTGCCAGACCTGTTCTGCAGCCACTTTACGGTGTGCCTACACCTCCGCCTGCAGTTGTTGAACCTATGCCGCAGCTACTTTACGGTGTGCCGGTAAAACCCGATTCAAATGCACCTGTAAATATAAATAATATACCTGTTATGAAACCTGAAAACATCCCCGTTAAAAATCAAGAACTTGTTATAAATAATCAGCCCGTTAAAAAAAGGGGCAGTAATTCAAATACACCCGTAAATTATGTTGCCCCTGTATTTATTCCGGCTTATTATATTATGAAAGATTTTAAATAATTTATAACCGTATATTAAAACAAATAATTGAGGAAAAATGTTATATAAAATTTACATGTGTGTATGGGAATTAACTTTAAAATGCAATATACATTGTTTGCATTGCGGTTCATCAGCAAACAGCAAAGCCAGAAAAAATGAACTCACAACAGAAGAAGCTCTTAGTGTTGTTGAACAGTTAGCAACGCTGGGATGTGAAAATGTGGTATTGTCTGGAGGTGAACCGTTCTTAAGAGAAGATTGGCCGGCACTGGCAATAAGAATGAGTGATTTAGGAATAAATGTATCTTTTATTTCCAACGGATATGCATTTAATGATGATATTCTCGATGTTTTGAAGATTATAAAACCTGTCGGAGCGGGTTTTAGTCTTGACGGTTGTTGTAAAGAAACTCATGACTTTATCAGAGGCAAGAAGGGTGTTTTCGACAGATGTGTAAATGCACTCAATAAGTGTTCAAAAGCAGGTTTTTACACATCCGCAGTAACAACTGTTCACAAGAAAAATCTTCCCGAAATGGAAAAAATTCTTGAAATTTTACTGGAAAACGGTGTCAGAGCATGGCAAATTCAGGTTGCAGCCCCGCAAGGAAGAATGCCAAGAGAATTTGCATTAAACGAAGATGAATTTTATTCGCTTGCAAAATTCATTGCGGAAAAAAAGGTGGCTTATCGTAATATAATTGATATATGTGAAGCTGACTGTATCGGTTACTTCGGAACACTGGGAAAAGTTTTAAATACAGGCTGGCACGGTTGTCCTGCGGGTATGAGAGCTATCGGAATTGAAAGTGACGGAACTATTAAAGGATGCCTGTCTATACATCACGGAAAAAAATATGAAGAAGGAAATATAAGAGAACGCTCCTTAATAGATATTTGGAATGATGAAAACAGTTTTAAATATAACAGACGTTTTAATCCTAAAAACCTTAAGGGAATATGTAAAGACTGTAAATATGGTTCTATATGCAGAGGCGGATGCTCAGAGCAGGCAAAAAGTTTCACCGATTCCGAATTCGGAAGCCCGTTTTGTGTGTACAACTATGAAAAAACTCACGGCATAATCTAAATTTTAAAAAATTATAGGCTGTCTAAAAGCTCAAATGCCGGTTTGTAATTTGGATTTAGTTTAGTGCATTTTTTCAGCTCTTTTTTTGCATCTGTTTTTTGCTCTAATCCGATGAAAGCACGTGCTAAATCATAATGATTTCCAAAATAATTTTCATCCAGCATAATTGCTTTTTTTAAATATAATTTAGCTTTTTCAAAATCATTTTTATACAGACAAATATTTCCATAGGTGTTATATGCTTCGGGATCATTAGGCGCAATTTTAATTACATAATCAAGATATTCGGCAGCAATATTGAAATCTTTTATCCGGTGTACATATAAACTTGCTAAATTATTAATTGCGCGTATGTTTTTTTCATCAAGCCTTATTGCTTTTTTGTAAAACGCAACAGCAAGTTCAATATCATTCAGAAAAGAACAAATAACTCCGACATTGTAATTATAGGAAGAATTATTCAAATCTGTTGCAAGAATAGTATAATATATCTTTAAAGCTTCCGTATATTGTCCGTTTACAAACAGTTCGCTTGCTTTTAAGGATAAATTGTTTATTTGTTCCGTTTCCATGACCCAATTTTACTACAATATATATTTTTATAATTATACTTTATAAGCTTTTATTTAAAAACTCATATTAAAAATATTATTTTAAATTTTTATTAGGTTATAATATAAAATAAATATAATATTTTAAAACTGTAACAATGGAAAATTTTTAAATATTGGGTAATTCACTTAAAGAAACAGGAATTTTAAGTTCCTCAAATTCAAATCGAAATATTAATCAGGAATATAAAACAGGCAATATAAAAGTCAGTGTCATTGTTCCTGTGTATAATGTTGAAAAATATCTTAAAAGATGTCTTGACAGTATTATAAATCAGACTTTAAAAGATATTGAAATCATATGCGTTAATGACGGTTCAACGGATGGCAGTTTTGAAATTTTAAAAGAATATTCGTCAAAAAATTCAAATATAAAAATTATTAATAAGCAAAATGAAGGTCTTTCCTGCGCAAGAAATGATGCAATGAAAATTGCACGCGGAGAATACATAGGTTTTGTTGATTCGGATGATTATATTGATTTGAATTTTTTTGAGAAACTTTATTTATCGGCAAAAAAGAATGATGCCGATATTGCATTTTGCGGAATAAAACGGGTAAGTAAATATTCAAAAAGATATAAACTTTCTTTTAAGGAAGAAAAAATTTATAACACTCTTAAAGAAAAGCTTTCAGGATGCAATATTCCCGAATGCTGTTATGTATGGAATAAAATTTATAAAACCGATAAATTATTAAATAATAATATTTATTTTGAACCTAATGTGTATTATGAAGACAGGTGTTTTACGGCTCAAGTATTAATTAATCTCAAAAAAGCGGTCAGCGTACCTGATATTTATTATAATTACTATAAAAATAAAGATTCCATAGTACAAAGAAAAACAAATAATTCGGAAATAGACAGTATCTATACCTTTGGTAAAATGTTAAAACTGCTGCAATCATACGGTGTCGAATTATTGATTAAAACTAAAAAATACAGATTGTTCGGGCTGACAATATTTAAAATAAGATATTATGTAAATCGTAAAACAATTATATTTTTTAATCTTTTCAAAATAACCGTTAAAAAATAACCGGAATATTTCAAAAACTCCCGAGTTATTATTAACTCGGGAGTTTAAATCTAATGAAAAGAGTATTTAATTATTCTTCAACTTTTTCTTCTTTTTCTTTGGCTTCTTCCTCAGCTTTAGCTTCATCGGCTTTTGCTTTGTCATTTGCTGCCGCTTTTTCTTCTTCGGCCTTAGCTTCCTCAGCTTTAGCTTCATCCGCCTTCTTTTGACTTTCGAAGATATTTCTTATTCTGTCACCTTGAGTTTTTGCTTCAAGATTTGAAATTTCAAGAATTTCTGTCTGCATTTCTTCTTTGTCAAGTTCTAATGTATCATAAACCGAATTCAAATCAGTTCTCAAGGTTTCTTGTCTTTCTTTAAATGCGTTTAGTTTTTCTGTGTAATCTTCACCTTGAAGGTTCATATCTTCGCCTTGAGCAAATCTTCCGGTTCCTTCAACTTCGTCGGTAAATTCGTAGTTTTCATCAAGCCAGTTGATATTATCAAGTGTTTGATAGCCTTCAAGTGTTTTACCGTCAACATTCATATCGAATGTACCCTGTAAAGTATTACCGTTTCCGATGTCCGCACCTACTTTTTCGTAAGAATTTAAGTCAATACTGTCACCGTCTTTTAATACATCGGCAACATTTTTAATTTCCTGTGTTCCGTCTGCATTTGTTTGAACAACTTTAATA
>CADBOZ010000093.1 GCA_902796515.1 uncultured bacterium
ATTAATTGTAGGCATATTTTCCCCTTAATATTAGTATCTTGTATTTTATATTTCACTATAAACAAGATTTTAAGTCAAATGTTTTTTATTATATTCCCCATGTAAATGTAAATTTTTTTAACAAATTGTAAACATAAACTCTCAAATTTTATAAAATTTGAGAGTTTTAATATTATTTTTAGCATTAGTTATTTTTGTTTGAAGTTGTTAAATCAACAATTTGACTTGTTGCCTGTGCTTTTATGCAGGCTGCCGCCACTTCACTTACAGGTGTTTTTATATATGTATAGTTGTCATCGCTCAGTAATATTGCTGTATTTCCGTTGTCGTTAACTATTTTGTTTATTTTATCGGGATTAACGTAGTAATCCGGTGCCACTTTAACAAGTCCGCCTCTAAAGCCAATCTGCTGCATTATTCTTCCTTTCGATTTATTTGCTTTACGGACTTATTAAGTAGTATCAAGCTTCAAAATTGCTATTATTTTTTGATTAATTTACATTGTTTATAATTTATTCAACAGATACTATGGATGCTTCCTGCTGTGCTTTTATGCATGCTGCCGCTACTTTGCTTGCGGGAGCATCAACTGTTTCAAAGCCAAAATTGTTTACGTAATATATTGCAGTTTTTCCCGTTCCTTCATCATCTTTCGGGTTTTCGTTGCAATAGACTTTTCTTATTGTGTCTACGTTTATGTATTTTTCTTTTCCGCCGTGTGCGATTTTAATAAAACCGCCTGTAAAATTTACTTTCATTGTTAAACTCCGTCATGCTTCTTTTACTATTATAGTATTTTTTTTAAAACTTTACTACGACTTGTAAATATTTTATAATTTTTTTATGGATTATAGGAAAATTATAGATAAAGTAGAACACGATTTAAGTCATTTTTTAATTGATGAATTAACTAAAGACGATCCGACAAAGCGTATGAGCTATGATTTGTATAAATACAAGGGGCTTTCTATTCTTGCAGACCCGAGGTCTAAAGCTCATGATAAAACAATTAAAGTCAGAATCGGTGTTCTGGAAGCGGAATTTAAGATTAGTGACGGAACTAAATGTTCAGGCTCTTTTGCGCCTCATGAAGAAAAACTTATATCAATGTGGCTTGGAAGGTCTGAAAATTCCGCACTTTTAAGAAGAATATTTGCTGATTATACCGAAAAAAGAGAAGTCCCGATTGTTCCTTTCGGGCTTGAAGATGTTTTTGAGGAGTCATCAGACTAGTTTTTCAAGAAGTTTATTTGAATATTCAATAAAATTATCCTCAATAATTGATTTTCTGAGTTCCTTGACAAGATTTAGCAGAAAATGAATGTTGTGTATACTCAAAAGCGTTGCAGCTGTAGCTTCTTGAGTTTTATATAAGTGCCTGATATATGCTTTTGTGTGATTTCGGCAGGTGTAACAATTGCATTTTTCGTCGAGCGGTGTAAAGTCGTCTTCGTATTGCTTATTCTTTATTATTTTGTTTCCGTTATATGTAAAAAATGTGCCGTGACGTGCATTTCTTGTAGGAAGTACGCAATCAAACATATCTATGCCGTATTTTATGCCGTTTATGATATCAACGGGCGTTCCTACTCCCATAAGGTATCTCGGCTTGTTGAAAGGCAGTATGGGAGCCGTAATTTCCGTTATATGATTTTTAATATCCGCAGGTTCGCCAACCGATACTCCGCCTATGGCATATCCGGGTGCGTCAAATTTTGATACAAACTCTGCCGACTCTTTTCTTAAATCATCAAAAAAAGCACCCTGAACAATCGGAAACAGAGCTTGATTATAATTTTTATGCGTTTCAAAACAAATTTCAAGCCAGCGTTTTGTTTTATCAAGCGCTTGTCTTGCCTGAGTGTAGTCACACGGGTAAGGCGCACATTCGTCAAATGCCATAATAATATCCGCACCTAAATCTTCCTGAATTTTCATTGAAATTTCGGGTGATATGAAATGCTTAGAACCGTTTTTCGGGTCTTGGAAATAAACTCCTTCCTCCGTAATTTTCCTTAGTTTAGATAGTGAAAACACTTGAAAACCTCCGGAATCGGTTAAAATCGGTTTATTAAAGTTCATCCAGCCATGCAGACCGCCGGCTCTTTTAACAAGCTCGCATCCTGCTCTTAAATACATATGATATGAATTTGCAAGAATTATTTGAGCTCCCGTATTTATAACCTGCTCGTTTGTAAGCATTTTTACCGCAGAATTTGTGCCGACAGGCATAAAAATCGGTGTTTCAATGCTGCCGTGCGGAGTTTTTAGCACCCCCGCACGTGCATTGCAATCTTTTGAAGATTTAATTATATCAAAATCAAAATAGTCCGAATACGACATTATTTGCTCAAATCTTCAATTACGATTTCAGACATTATCCTGTAATTCGGGCAGTATTCTTCTTCTTTAAAATATAAATTTAATTCTCTTGCGGCTGACTCCGGTGAATCTGAAGCGTGCACAAGGTTTGTGGTTGAATACGAAGAAAAATCCGCTCTGATTGTTCCGACATCTCCTTCATCGGGATTTGTTGCGCCAACTATATGTCTTACGCCTTTAATTACATTGTTACCTTCAATTGCCATTGCAACAATAGGTCCCGATGTAATAAATTTTATTAATGACGGATAAAACGGTTTTCCGAAATGTTCTTCATAATGTTTAGCAGCTGTTTCGTCAGTTACATTCAACATTTTCATTGCAATAATTTTATATGATTTTTGCTCAAATCTTTTAATTATCTCTCCGATTAACCCTCTTTTAACGCCGTCAGGTTTTATTGCCACAAAAGTTCTTTCCATTTCTTGCCTTTCTTTTCTTACTGTATAACTTAATTAGAGCATATTTTGGTGCTTATTGCAAATCAAATTTACTAAGTTTTTTATAGTAAATTTTTATTAATAACTTCTTTTAAATAAATTTTTTTGTATATAATAAACTTATTAAAGATTTTAGTGGGAGTTATTTAATGCGTAGAGGCAACAACAACATGTTTTTTGATACAATTAAAAAAAGCGCGGATAGTGACTTTTATTCAAATATAAACACATCTGTCGCTCTCGGTAAAACACATGTACCGTTAAAACATAAGCAGCTGGCTTCTAATTATGTATTAATCAAAAAAATATTCGGGTCTTCTACTGCAGCCATTCCGATTACAAATTCAGACAGAGCAATATTAGCGCGTCATGGTTTTCTTCCGCTTTCAAACAGCACAATAGGTCAGGTTAATCGTCAGATTGAACAGTTAAAAAGCTGGGCAAACTCGGGAGATATACTGCTTTGTGCATATGCTAACGAATTGTTTGAAATAAGAATAAAAGAATTAAAATATATAAGATTGACCGTAAATTCAGCCAGAAGCTCAGAGTTTTGCGAAGGCTATAAAGCTTTAGAAAAGTATGTTGAATACATTGCCCGTTAAATATTAAGAATTGTTAAGCTGATATATGCTATCGGTGTTGATATTTTTGTATTTAATGGTATTTTTTAATTATAGGAGGCACTATGTCAAAATATATTACATTATTCATGCTTAGCTTACTGTTATTAAATGCACAAAATGTATTTGCAAAACAGAAAGACACCCTTGCGCAACCCTCTAATACTCAAAGCTATTCGTACGATGTTGATGAAGATTTTTCTTTCGATGAAAACTCATACACTATCAGCAACGAACAATTAGAAGATGCTCAAGATATCGATAAAATCGAAGATAAAGATGCAAAATTTGACGATAAAGTTATAAACTCAAGTCATTTCTCCGCAGGTACGGCTACAAGAACCTGGATACCCATTAATAAAATCAAATAGTTAAAGTTAAGCTAAATTTATAAGTATAACAAAATATGCAGGGTTTATTTGACCCTGTATATTTTGGTGTGTGTATTTACAATCTCATGCGGATTGCGATTCTTAGTTTTCTTCAAATTCTTTAATTTCTTGCTCAATTTCGGGCAAAATACTTTCAAATACTTGTACAAGTGCCGGATCAAATTGTTTACCGGAGCCTTCTTTTATTATTTGCATAGCTTCTTGTGATGTTTTGCTTTTTCTGTATGCCCTGTCTGATACTAATGCATCATATGTGTCCGCAATGGCTATTATTCTTGAGCCGAGCGGTATTTCATCACCCTTAATTCCGTACGGATATCCGCAACCGTTATAGTATTCGTGGTGATACTTAATAATTTCCGTTATTTCATACAGCTGCTTGATATCTTCAAGTATTTTTACACTGTACTGTACGTGTTTTTTGATTTTTTCATATTCTTCATCGGATAGTTTTTGCGTTTTGTTTAATATTTCTTCGGCTACACCAATCATACCTATATCATGCAATAATCCTGCAAGTTCTATTTTGCTTGTTTCTTCAGGTTTAAGTGCAAGTTTTGTTGTCATTTTCATTGCATAAAATGCCACACGTCTTGATCTGCCGAGCGTATATGAATCTTTCGCATCAAGTGCTTCGATAATTGCTTTTACCGTACCTGAAAACAGGTCTTTTAAGTCCGCAATCAGTGTTTCATTGTCATTTTTTAACTGATACGTTTCAAGTGCGGCATCAACTATCATTAAAAGTTCATCCGGTGAATATGGTTTTTTAATGTACCGGTATATTTTTGCATAATTTATTGCGTCAATCAGAATTTTTACGTCGGAATATGCGGTTACCAATAAACGCATTGTCTTTGGCTGCATGTCGTATACTCTTTTTAAAAATTCAACACCATCCATTATAGGCATTTTGTGGTCTGATAAAATGCAATCAAATTGTTCGTTTCTTAAAATTTCAAGTGCTTCAATGGCGCTTGATGCTTTTGTGATATTGTATTTTGAACGTAATGTCCTGTATAGAAGTGCTAAATTATCTTCTTCATCATCCACTATCAATACCTTATATTTTTTATCTTGAGGCATTTACTACTCCGTTTCCATCCGTCATTTATGCTTCTTTTGTTTCATGGTTTATCGGAAGAGTTATTGTAAACTTCGTTCCCTTTCCGACACTGGAATCAATATCAATTGTACCGTTATGGTCTTTTATTACTCTGTATGAAATACTCATACCAAGCCCCGTTCCTTTTCCGACAACTTTAGTCGTAAAGAATGGTTCAAATACTTTTTTAATGTTTTCTTTTTCAATTCCGATACCCGTATCTATGAATTCAATTTTAACTTTATTCTTATCTTCTTCGCTCATTAAAACATTTATTGTAACTGTTCCGTTACCTTCAATTGCGTCCTGTGCGTTATCAAGAATATTCATAAATACCTGATTTAGTTGTCCGCCGTACGCTTCAATTTTCGGTACATCGGGTGAATAGTTCTTAACTACCGTTATTCTGTTTTTATATTTATTGTTTAATATATTCAAGGTTGTGTCTATTTCTTTCGGGATATCAAATTGGGTCAAAACCATTTCTTCCATTCTGGAGAAATTTTTCAAATCTAGAACAATATTTTTGGTTCTTTGTGTGCCTTCAATACAGCTTCTGATAAGGTCTTTTATGTCATCTCTCATAAAATCCAAATCTATTTCTTTTTTTAATTCTTCGATTTCTTTTTTTTCTTCATCAGTAAGCTTTTCGGAATATTTATCGTATAAATCAATTACTTTAAATAAATCATCCGAATAATTTTGCAATATCATTATATTTCCGTGTATAAAATTAACGGGATTATTTATTTCGTGTGCTATTCCGGCTACGAGTTCACCCAGCGACCTCATTTTTTCCGAATGAACCATCATTGCTTGTGTTTCTTTTAGTTTGCTGTTTGCTTCTTCAAGAGCTTTTGTTCTTTCTTGAACTTTATTTTCTAACGATGAATATAATTCGTTTAATTGGTAGCCCATTTCATTGTAGGATGAAATCAAATCATTAATTTCGAGATAATGAGTTTTTGGGATTTTAATGTCAAAATCGCCGCCTGCTAATTTTTTTGCGGCTTTAGATAACTTTTCGAGTGAATGCGAAACGATTTCAGACATATATACACCGGTAACAACCCCCATTACTATTATTATAATAAGTAAATTTATAATGTTGGTCTTTAAATTTGACATTATATTGTATGAAAGGTCTACTTCATATCTTTCTTTTTTTGCATAAATATTTATATAATATTTTTTTCCGTTGTTTGCTTTATATTCTTTTTGGAACTCTCTGAATTCTTTTCTGTTTGTATCATTTTTATCGGATGTCATTTGTCTGTTGGTTGCAGCATCTTTGTATCCGTAAAGTATTTCAATTTCTTCTTCGGCGTTATTGTCGCTGATGATTTCATCATGTGGTTTTTCTGAAGTTGTAGCAATTTGTTTGTCGCTGATATTATGATTATTTTCATTATCAACGGTTACGATTACATTATAGATTATGTCGGCATCTTGCAACTTTCCTATAAATATTTTTGAAAGTTCAAATTTTTCATCAGCGTTTTTTTTGTTGTTTTCGATATCTTTTTCAACCGAATTGTAAATTGCAACATTTAGTGCTGCATTGGTAAGCATTTGAGTGTTTGAATATTCACTTGCGGCTTCTTTTGTTGTGCTTGTTATGTTTATTGTTATTAAAAATGCAGAAATAATAAGCATCGCACAAATTAAACCCGCAAAACACATTCCAAGTTTAATTGCAATTATCTTTTTAGGCTTTTTTTTATTATCATTGGTCATAATTTCATCTCGCTATACTTACATTATATCATCCAGACTGTTGTTATCGGGAGTTCCCGCAAAAATACTGGGTATTTCATATGCTTTTTGTTCGTCTTCTTTTATTATATTTGCTATTTTCTTATTGCATCTGTCAAGAATACTTCCGATTACAAATCCCATAAACCAAAAGCAAATTGCGCCAGGGATAACTGTCTTAATTAGTACAAAAGCTGTGTACATATCCAGTGTAAGATTATTTAAAAGACAGAGAATAGATAATGCGATTATTGTGTTTGAACAAAATAACCCCGATAGTATTTTAGAATATTGAGTTTTTTCTTCCGCTTGAATATTACTCATCAGATGCTATTCCTGTATTATTTTCCATTTTCATTTTAAATACATATTGTACAAGCACTATTCTGTCGATATTCTCCAGATTAGTGAATTTACCCGAAACAATGTAATTACCGTTATTATTTTTTTCGGTTCTTATCGGTTGAAGTGCGCATTCTATTTTCATATTTCCGGAAAGCTTGATTTCTATGTCGTAATATTGACCTTCCTTTAGTTCAGTGTCGGTTTCAAGCTTAATTCCGCCTGCTGAAATATCTATCACTTTTATCTGTATATCATCCGGCATATCTTTTATTGTGATGCCGCCGTTTTTTAGCTGCACTCTTGAGTATTCACGTCTTTGAATTAAACTGTATTCTTGTGTCGATTTAAGAATTAATTTCTGATTATCTCTGCTTATAATCTTTGTTTCAAAATATATAAGTCCGCTGTTATTTGCGCCAAAAACCTCAACGTTTTTATCCGGCTCATAATCCGAATAATCACAGTCTTTAGGAAGCACAAGACAGCATTCAATTTTATCGTCTTCAATTTTTTCAATGGTAATTTCACCCGAATTTTTAAAGTTTTCAGGTATTATTTTAAAATCTTTTGCATCTTTAAGCAGTTTTTCCATGGTTTTCCTTGCAGTAAACTACATTGTAGCTGTTTTCATATCCGCTCTTATGATACCTACGGATTTTACTTTAACATTGTTCGTTACTTCATTATAAGACATAATTGTAATTTGTGGATACGTTCTTTCGATTAATCGTCTAAAAATCAACCTTATGGGTGACGAGCACATAATAATCGGCTGATTTCCCGTTTGCTGAATTGCACGTTTGAACTCGCTGTTTAAACTGTCCATTAATCTTTTTGCAAAGTCGGGATGCAATGTTAAGCTTTCTCCGTCGGGATTTATTCCTTTGGCAATTTCTTGTTCCACTTCCTGTGTCATTGTAATGACAAGCAGTTCTCCGGTATCCGAAAGATTTTGTTTGCAAATCGTCCTGCCGAGCGCTTGCCTGCATTGTTCCGTAAGGTAATTGTAATTCTTGTTAATTTTGTACTGTAAACTCATTGTTTCAAGAATTGTTTTTAAATCTCTTATAGAAACCCTTTCTTTTAGCAGATTTTGCAGAATTTGTTGTACATCTGCCGTTGTTATTTCTTTCATTAAGTCGTTTACATATGTTTCATTTACTTCTTTTTTAAGGTTGTCTATGAGTTGTTGAACATCGTTTCTTGTTAAGATTTCACTTGCGTTTTTCTTGATTATTTCCGTTAAATGCGTTGAAATAACCGCACTCGGTGTTACTACGGTATAACCTGCCGTTTCGGCGTACTCTTTATCTTTAAGTGCAATCCATATTGCGGGAAGATGAAACGCAGGTTCAATTGCACTTATTCCTGTAATATTCGGGTCTTCCGCTCCTCCGGTAGAATTCATTGCAAGATTTCTGTCGGGATAAACTTCACCTGTTTCAATAGTTACTCCTTTTAGTTTGATTTGATAAGTATTTGGAGGAAGTTGCAAATTATCTCTGACACGAATTGACGGCAGGACAATACCCAAATCAAGTGCTGTTTGTCTTCTTATTTGAGAAATTCTGTCAAGCAAATCTCCGCCTTTTTCTACATCAAGAAGGCTTACAAGTCTGTAGCCGATTTCAATTTCCAGAGTTTCAACGGCAAGAAGTTCAAGAACACTTTCTCTTGTTGCTTTTTTCTTCTTTCTGTTAATTTTTTCCGCTCTTTTTGCATCCTTTTCAGCCTGCATTGCTTCTTGTTGTGCTTTTGCTTTATCTTTATATTTTTTATATCCAAAAAATCCGGATGCTGCCGATATTGTTAAAAACGGTATTGTAGGCATGCCGGGTACTATACCCATACATAACAAAAGTCCGCTTATTATACCTAATACTTTAGGATTTTGAAACATTTCAAGTCTTATATCTTCCGCAAGAGAATTATCCGAGCCGGATGCACGGGATATTATTAAACCTGTTGCTGTGGAAATTATAAGTGCAGGAATTTGAGATACAAGACCATCCCCTACCGTTAATATTGTGTATGTTGAAAGTGCATTCAAAGGCTGCATTTTTAATTGAATAATTCCTATAATTAAGCCGCCTACTATATTAATAACGGTAATTATTATACCTGCCGTAGCATCGCCTTTTACAAATTTAGAAGCACCATCCATAGTACCGTAGAAATCAGCTTCTCTTAATAATGCCTTTCTTCTCTTTTTTGCTTCTTCTTCATCTATCAGACCGGAATTTAAGTCGGCGTCAATTGATAATTGTTTTCCGGGCATTGCATCCAATGTAAATCTGGCGCTAACTTCAGCAACACGACCCGCACCGCCTGTTATAACCATAAAATTAATAATTACAAGAATAATGAATATTACAAAGCCGACTACGTAGTTCCCGCCTATTACAAACTGACCGAATGATTCAATAACCGAACCTGCATTTGCATATAGCAAAATTAATCTTGTCGATGTAACGTTTAAACCGAGTCTGAACAGAGTTGCTATAAGCAGGATTGTAGGGAAGCTTGAATATTCCAAGGGTTCTTTTGTGTACAGACATACAAGAAGAATTAAAACCGAAAGAGAAATATTTAAAGTCAAAAGCAAATCAAGCATTTGCGCAGGAATTGGTATAACCATCATTAAGACAATGGTTACAAGACCTATTGCAAGTACGATGTCATTATTTTTGAGTATGTCTTTTAACTTTCCCAAGTCTATCCCCAATCATTATAATTATAGTATACTACTTGTTTTTATTTGAGTATACATATTGTAAAATTTCAGCAACAGCAACGTAAAGTTCCTGCGGAATTATTTGATTTACATCGACCAATTTATATAAACTCCTTGCTAGCGGTTTGTTTTCAACTATCGGTATGTTGTTATTTTTTGCAATTTCCCTTATTTTGAATGCAATGAAATCAACACCTTTTGCCAGAACGATAGGGGCCGGTACCTTTTGCGGATCATACATTAGTGCTACCGCATAATGTGTCGGGTTTACAACAACGACATCCGCCTCCTGTACTCTTGACATCATTTTTTGCTGCAAAATTTTCATTCCGAAAGAACGAATTTTTCCTTTTACCTTTGTATCCCCTTCTTCATTTTTTCTTTCATCTTTAACTTCCTGTTTTGTCATTTTAATTGATTTTCTGTATTCCCATTCCTGATATTTTCTGTCCAAAAAGCCGACAACAAGAAGAACTATGCATATATTCAGTACCAACTGAAACAATACCGAGCCTATAACCTCCATGCCTGTTGCGGCTGATGCACCGAGCAGGGCAAAAAGCTCATCTTTTCTTTGTGTTATAACATTTATTCCGATAAGCACAACTATTGATGTTTTAATAAGCGATTTAACAAGTTCAACAAGTTGTTTCGGTTTAAACAGATTAAATTTTTCAATCAGTGCTTTAAAGGCAGATGCGGGTGCCAGTTTGTTAAAGTTCGGTTTCATGGCTTCTTTTGCAAAAAGTGAGCCTGTTTGAAAACGAAGTATTGCTATTGCGGCAATTGCGATTAAAACAAAAAATAATCCCGTAATATTCACATAATACCTGAAGTATGGCGCAAAAACAGAAATTGCATCGGTGTTTGAATAGCTGTCGGGATTGAGATTGCCGAATGTTTCAATAAGCATGGTTTTAATCTTATCCATCATTCCGCTTCCAAACATATAAATCAATCCGAGAGCTACAGTCAGCAAAAGTGAAGAGGTAAAATCCTGACTTTTTGCGATATTACCCTTATTTCTTTCCTTTTGCAGCCGCTTGGCGGTCGCGTCTTCTGTTTTTTCATTTTGATCGTTTGCCATGATTATCCGGAAAATACTGTATTAATCATATACATAAATTTTCCCAAAGCTCCTTGCAAATACACTATAACCGAATCCAGGAATATGTAAATCAAAATCAATCCCAGATATATTTTTACCGGCAGAGCTACCATATAAATGTTCATCTGCGGCATCATTTTGCTTGTCATTCCGAGAAGTACATCACATGTAAATAATACCGAAAATATCGGAAGGGCAAGATTGAATGCAATTACAAATATTTGTGACGAAATTTTCATTGTTAAATTAACAATATTTTCGTCAAATGCGGGGAATACACCCATCGGCACAGCTTGAAAACTGTTAAAAAGTGTTGTAAATATAAGCTGATGTGCGCCCGTTGAAATAAATACAAGAGTGGTAAGGTAAATGTATATCCTTGCAAGTTCAGATGAGTTCATACCGCTTATGGGGTCGAGTGCTTCAGACATTGCAAGTCCTGTTTGTATTGAAAGTAATCTTCCGCACATGCCGACTCCTTCAAGGAACAAGTTTGCAAGAAAACCTATCAAAAATCCTATAAAAAACTCTATTGCAAGCAAAATTGCAAACTCCGGCGCATTGTGAGGAAGTATGTATATTTTCTGTGTATACACAATCGGATAAATTAAAAAAGCTATGGTTGCACAAAACCATAATTTAACCATAACCGGCATATTTAATGTGGAAAAAAACGGTGCTGACTGAATTATACCTGTCATTCTTGTAAATACAAGCATAAAAATTATAATGTTATTCGGAGATAATATATTTAATAAATTAGGTGCCATTTTATTTTATTTCAAGATGCAATCATAACTTTTATGTAGTCAAACATTTCCCGAACGGAGTTTGTAAATATATCAAGCATCCATGGAGCTGCAAGTACAAGAATAATGAGTGCTGCAAATATCTTTGGAACAAAAGTCAATGTTTGTTCCTGAATTTGCGTAACGGATTGAATTATACTCAATGCAAGCCCTACCACGATTGCAGACAATAACATCGGAGCGGCTATTATCATAGTAAGTATTATTGCTTTTTGAAATATTGTAAGAAAAACGCTTGAATCCATATTGTCAGCTTACAAACCCCTCTACAAGTGATTTTATAACCAAATACCATCCGTCAACCATAACAAACATTATGAGCTTGAACGGCATGGCGATTGTTGTCGGCGGTAAAAACATCATACCCATAGAAACCAGAACCGATGCCACCACCAAATCTATTACAAGGAACGGTAAAAATATTACAAAACCTATTTTAAAAGCTGTTTTTAGTTCCGATAATACAAATGAAGGTATCAAAACATATGTCGGAACATCAATTTTCGTTTTTGGTTTTTGTATTTTTGAAAGTTTTACAAAAAGCGCAAGTTCCTCTTCATGTGTTTGCTTAAACATAAAATCTCTCAGCGGTACTATTGCGTTATCGAGCGCTTGCTGCTGGGTTATAATATTTTTCATATAAGGCTGGTAGGCTGTTTCATTTATTTTTGTAAAAGTAGGCGTCATTACAAAAAATGTTAATATTAACGCCAGCCCGATAATAACCTGATTTGGCGGAAGTGAAGCCGTGCCTATTGCCTGACGTGTAAGGGATAATACTATAACAATTCTTATAAAAGCTGTCGTCATAACAATTATACTTGGAGCAAGCGTTAGAATTGTTAATAATATAAGTATTTGAACACCCTGAGTAAATTCTTGCGGTGTTGATGCATTCTGCAGCCCGATATTAATACTCGGAACGGAGATTGCCGCATGAGCCTGTGCTGTACCTATCAAATACAATCCGGCTATACTTAATATTTTTTTTAATTTTGATAATATCAATTCTATCCTCTTTTAACTTATTTTCGTTTTTATTTTGCAAATACCCCGATTCTTCTGAATTTAGAGTATCTTTGCATTCTTAATTCTTCTGCGGTTTTATTTTTAAATTCTTCCAATGATTTAATTAAGGAGGCTTTTAAATTTTTTGCCATCTCTTCCGCGTTGTAATGAGCTCCTCCCAAAGGCTCTTTAATTACTTCGTCGACTATATCATATTTAAGCAAATCTTCTCCGGTAATTTTTAGAGCATCCGTTGCAACTTTTGTCATAGCGGCATCTTTCCAAAGAATTGATGCGCATCCTTCGGGTGAAATTACCGTATAATATGCATGTTCCAGTATCATGACCTTGTTTGCAACCGCAAGTCCCAAAGCTCCTCCCGAACAACCTTCGCCGGTTATGACCGAAATAATCGGAACATCAAGTTTTGCCATTTCTTTTAAATTAACGGCAATTGCTTCGCCTTGACCCATTTCTTCTGCCGTCATACCAGGGTATGCACCCATTGTATCAACAAGAGTGATAATCGGCATGTTGAAACGGTTTGCGTGTTCAAATAATCTCAAAGCTTTTCTGTATCCTTGAGGTTGGGGCATACCAAAGTTGCATTCAAGATTTTCTTTGGTCGATTTACCTTTAACGGTACCGATTAGCATTACTGTTTGACCGTTAATACTTGCTATACCTCCCGAGATTGCTTTATCGTCATATCCGTGCCTGTCGCCATGAAGTTCCATAAATTCATCACACATAAAGTGAACGTAATCCATAAAATTCGGGCGTTGCGGATGTCTTGCAATTTGAAGTTTTTGATAAGGTTCCAGTTTTTCGTATAATTCTTTTTTGTATACTTTAGTCTGTTCTTCCAATTTTTTTATTTCATCCTTATAGTCAATATGAGTATCAACGCTTGTTCTTTTTAGTTCCTCAATTTTATCTTGCATTGTATATATTGGTTTTTCAAAATCCAGTATTTGTATATGCTTGGCTGTGTTGTTCATTGTTATTTCCTTGTCGCTGAATGAAGTCTGATTAACTTTGACAGTTTTTCTTTCATATCTTTTCTTTCGACTATAAAATCTATTTGTCCGTATTTTAATAAATATTCCGCCGTTTGGAAGTCCGCAGGAAGCTTTTGTCTTATTGTTTGTTCTATTACGCGTCTGCCTGCAAAACCGATACGTGCACCTTTCTCGGCAATTATTATATCTCCGATTGTGCCGAATGATGCTGTTACTCCGCCAAAAGTAGGCTCGGTAAGCACCGTTATGTACAATAATTTTGCTTCGTTTAATTTTGCAACAGCGCAGCTTGTTTTAGCCATTTGCATTAAACTTAGAGCGCTTTCCTGCATTCTTGCCCCGCCGGATGCCGTAAATACTATCGACGGCAGTTTATTTTCAAGGGCATATTCAAGAGTTGCCGTTATTTTTTCGCCGACAACCGAACCCATAGAACCGCCCATGTATTCAAAATCCATAACGGCAATTGCGGCCTTTTGCCCGTCTATTTCACATGTACCCGTTACAACCGCTTCATCAAGTCCCGACTTTTCATGAGCTGATATTTGACGCATTGTGTAACTTTGAGTATCGACAAATTCAAGCGGGTCAAGTGGTTTGATATTTGAAAACATTTCTTTAAATGTTCCTTCGTCCGCTATAAGCTTAATTCTTTCTCTTGCGCCTATCCTGAAATGATAATCACAATTAGGGCATACCATCAGATTGTTTTCCAAATCCTTTTTCGGTAATTGACTTGAACAGTTATAACATAATGTCCATAATTTTCCGACGGAATCATCTATATGAACGCTCGAAGTGTCACGAGCCGCTATTTGTTGTATTTTTCTTTTGTTAAACCAATCGGTTAAAGTCATAATATAATCCTCTACCAAGTTTCACTTAAATTATATTATAAAATTTTTAACAGGATTAATATTACCCTTTAATGCAACATTTCTTAATAATTTTTTTGATTATTAAAATTTTTTTTATTTACATGTTTTGTAGGAATATATTTTTTATGAAAGGTAAAAGTATGATTGGAAAAATACAAAGTAATATCGGTTTTAAGAGAATTTATCTTGAAAAACCTAATAAATCAGGTAAAAGTAGAACAGCAGAGTATTTCAAAGAGCTTGAAGGTATTTGTAAAGAACATGAAAATACTTGTAAAGAGCATAAAATTAATACGGATAAAAGATGCAACTTGCTTGTTGATTGTTTAAACGAGGGGTTACAGGCGCTTGATAAAGCAACTGAAGTTACGGGAAAAGATTATTATTTAATATATAAAAACCATGATATTGATTCGGACGGGTATAAATACCCTCTTCACACTATGTCGGTAGTTGATTCCAATAACAGATTAATTGCTTATACAATAAAAAGCTGGACTGATTTTAAATCATCAAGATGCTGCTGGATTGATAACTTAAGACAATGCTTTCTTGATACGGCATCATTCTTGACTAAAAA
>CADBOZ010000094.1 GCA_902796515.1 uncultured bacterium
GTTGTGTTTTGCAGGATCGTATTCTTTATCGTTTACGCCTAAAACAATAGTTTTATCTTCGTTAGTAGCCGGAGCTGAGATAATAACTTTCTTAGCACCTGCATCGATGTGAGCGTGAGCTTTAGTTGCATCAGTGAAGAAACCTGTTGATTCAACAACAACTTCAACGCCTAATTTAGCCCAAGGTAATTGAGCAGGGTCTTTTTCAGCGAAGAATAAGATTTTCTTACCGTTAACTACAATTCCGTCTTCGGCAGCTTCTACTGTACCGTCGAATTTACCCATAACAGAGTCATATTTAAAAATTCTGGCTGCATCTTCGGGTTTTAAACCGGGGTCATTGATTGCAACATAGTCAATTTTATTAAAAATACCTTCTCTAATTGCAGCACGTAATGTGTTTCTGCCGATTCTTCCGAATCCGTTAATTGCGACTTTTGTCATACAGAGTCTCCTTCTTAATATTGTAAATAATACTACTTCTTATTTATACTACAAAAATATACACTTGCAAGAAAATTAAATAGTTTTCCAAGTAGCAGAGAACCCGATAAACCCGCAATAAAATATAAGAAAATACAAAACGGTTTGTTACATATAGCATGCGGAAGCCCCTGAATAACACCGAGCGGTATGTTATTTGCTTTTAAAATTATTGCATTTATAATTTCAAAAAATATAAAGTGAAATAAAAGTATATACAGGCTGTTTTTGCCAAAATAAGAAAGAATTTTTTCGGCTATTTTGCCATGAATTTCGATATATTTTGATAATGCGGATAAAGTAAATAAAAATATTGTTGAAACAATAATAAAGCAAACGGTGTTTAACAGAGGTGTATTTACATAACTGAAGCCGTAGATGTTTTTCCAAAGCATAATTTCAATAAATAATGCTGAAATTACAATAAAATACTTATATTTAAGGAAAATATCATAAATTAAATTACGGTGATTATTTATAAGTATTCCGATTAAATAAAATATCCCCCCGATTATTGTTCTTTTTATTTCATAATTAGGATTAAAACAGCAGATAAAAATAAATGATATTAATAAATAAAAAAATCCCGTTAAAATATAATTTCCTTTTAAAAGTTTTTCCATACATTTTATTGCTGTTGAAATTAAAAACAGACTACCCAAAAACCAGCTTGCGCCGAATAAAAATCCGTCTTTATCAAGTGTTAGAAAAATTTTTAAAATATAAATTATATTATTTTTAATCTCAAGCCCCAGGCTAAATCTTTTAATAAGTACAATTAGCGGTAATATAAGGTTACAGGAAATAAACGGAATATATAACCTTTTGAACTTTTTTATGAAAAAAACTTTAAAATTATCGGTTTTATTGTGCAAAAAACCGGAAATTATAAAAAAGCACGGAACGGCAAGCGTAATAAATTCATAATTTAATAATCCTTTTGCATGTCCCCATACAATCATTAAAATACAAATTCCCTTGAGAATGTCTATGAATTTTTGCCTTCTTTTTGACATATAAAATTATATTAACTTCAATACGATATAAATGAAAGATTTTTAAATGCCTGTATTAACCGACAGCTCTTTATGGCTCACCCTTAAAATTTGTTTTGAAATACTTTAATATAAGTTATTTTAAAAAACTTTAAGAAAAGATACAATGGACTAATTTTATAAATTATCCATGCTAGAATTTTATTATGCGGAGATTTGTTTCTTTACTAATACTATTATCGTTTATTCATCCTGCTTATTGTCAAAATGCAATAGAGCTTGATAAAGTAAAAGAATTTGATGTTGAGTATGACAAACAACCTCAAGCTCTTAAGGGGTCTTTATTTGTTGATGATTTAATGACCGCACAGGATAATATAAATAAACAGCAGAGGGATGACCTTGAAGACATCGAAAAATTATGGACTGCAACGGTTGACAATAACCCTATGATAAGTTTTTGCATAAGAAAACTTACAATCCCCGCAGAACAAAGAAGAATACACTCTTCTCTCATGGCAAAAACAATGAGTACAATAATTTCCGGTGCCGCTATGCTTCCGTCATTTCTCGGTATGAACTACGGCATACAATCGGGAAGTTATGCGGCAGGCAGGCTTGTAACGGGATTATTAAACAAAGAAAATAATGAAAAATTGCAAAATCCGGCAATAACGGACACGGAAGCAATTGAACTTGCAAGTCTTGTCGAAGATTTGCAGGATGAGATTATAGTTGATTATTTTAAATATAAAGGTGCATTATTAAAACTTAAAAAATGCAGAGAGCAGCTCCTTTTGTATAACAAGAATTATTCCGATGCTCTGAATAAAAATGATTTTCTTGATATAACGGTATCATCTTCGCAGTGGGAAGATGAACTTATTGAAGAATACAGATTAAAGCAGGAAGTAAAAAAGTATCAAATGGCGCTTATCAGGCTTGCCGGTAAAAAAACGGTTGACGGGCTTAATATTTCAAATTATGACTTAACGGTTCAAAATATTGATAAAAACGACCTGAATTATGAAAAAAAGATGCTTGATGTAAGTATCAAGCAGGATGAAAATAAAAAAGAAAAAAAAGAAGGAGAAAACAAGAATGAAAAGAATAATTAATTTTTGTTTTCTTTCAATATTCTTTTTTGCTCCCGTTTTTGCTCTTGAAGTGGAAGATTTGACGGAGCCGAAGCCGTTTTTGGGCAGAATATCAAATTCCGAAAAAATTGAATCAAATATTGAATATAATGCAAAAAAACCGGATACAAAAGTTAATTTGAAAAAGGAAACAAAACAAAATCAATTGACTTCCGGAAAAAAAGAAAATTCAAAAAAAGAAGAAGTTCTTGAAGAAAAAACAAATACGGCAATTAATTCAAATTATGCCGATTTGAGTCTTAAAAGGCTGGCGGAGGATGTAAGTGTTGAGCTTGAGATTGACTCTGCAAAAACGACTGCTGATTTAAGCATACTCTGGGCTGCGGCAACAGAACGTTCCGAAACAATGAAATATACTATATATAAGCTTTCCAATCCTGACGAAGACAAGCCCAATGAGTCGATTATGAAAAAAATACTTCGCCCTATTGCGAATATATCGTCGGTTGCCGGTGCAAGTATATCCTCAGACCCTTACATTGCAACAGGTGCCCTGATAGGGGGCGGACTTATTAATGCGTTTATGAAGGATGATAAGGAAATAAACTATAAATTTTCAAAAGTGTCTGATGCGGATATGGTTTTGCTTGTAAGAAAAATTGACGAATTGCAAAAAAAATTACTGGATTTATATTTTGATTACAAAACCAAAGAGCAGCTTATGAAAATGGCAAAGGAAAACCTTGATAAAAAAGAAACGGCATATAAAAATTCGCAAAACAAAACAAAAGAAGAGCTTGTAATTTCGGATGTATACTACAGGACGGCAAAAACAAATTATCAGAGAGCGGAAGACGAATTAACAATTGCAAGAGCGGTTTTGGAAAATCTTGTCGGAAAAGATGCTCTGGAAAAAATCGAACAGTAGTTCCCCGCTCTTTTGCATTCAAACTTATACTAAAGTATATAAATCATTAACTAATGTATAAAATTTTTAAAATTTACTTCAGTTTTTTAAAATTATGCCGTTATGTTAGAATGTAAACGGCACACGATTGGGTAAGTAATGAATAAAAACAAAAGAACGAAGTCAAAGAATGATTCCTCAATTTATACAAGAAACATTAACTTATTGCAGGATGATCCTTTGGAAGAAATTTTTGCATTGAATTTGGGAGATTTTTTCACGGAACAGTTGATTAATCCTGAGCTTGCGGAAAAAATTTCAAAAAAAGCAAATGAAAAAGATAAAAGAAACGGACTGAAGGAACAGTTAAAAGAGCTTATTTCAATTTATTCAATTGATAATACATTAAGTCTGCTCGGCTTTGAGAATAATGAAGATTTTGTCATTTATAATTCCATAGCAAAAACAATTAAGTTGATGCTTGATTTAAACGAATGCAATATATTTCTGGCAAAGAAAAACTCTCCGTTATGCCACGTTGGTTCTTCCGATATTATATTGTCCGACGGCAATATAACCGATGATATTAAACGTGTGATGGAGAAAGAAGAAGAATATACGGTTGAAAGGGACGGATTGCAAGTATCCCTTTTCCCGATGAAAAACAGTTTTGAGTGTATCGGTGTAATAGAAGTAATAAGAAAAGCCGAAAGACCTATAGAGTTTGAATATGCAGACTTAATCCAGAATATGGCGGGTTTGTTTGTAACTTCTATGGGACTTCAAAAGTTAATTGATGAAGTAAAAAGACTTCTGGCGGATGAAAACGTTGCAACGCTTGAATTACAAAATTTAAGAGCTCAACTGACATCAATTATAGGCGACCTCGGTGACCAACAGCAAATATTTGTCGAAAAACTCGCATATGCTTCAGATTTAAAAGGTCAATATAAACGTTCTCATTCAAATGATTGCGCTAATTTATCAAGAGAAATTTGCAATGAAATGGGCTTGAACGAAAAAACAACAGACCTTATATACTATGCGGGCTTATTACAAAACATAGGTAAAATCACGTTAAGCGAAGAATTATTTACAAAGAAAGATAAATTAACGGATGCCGAATGGAATGAATTAAGAAACCATCCGAATGCGGGTGTGGATTTACTTATGAATATCAACTTTATGTCCGAAGTTGTTCCGTATATCAACTATCAACAGGAAAGATTTAACGGAAAAGGCTATCCTGAAGGATTAAGAGGAAACAGTATTCCTCTGGGCTCAAGAATAATTGCGCTTGCGGGTGCATATTGCGCATTGACTCAGGACAGGATACACAGAAAAGCTCTCACAAACGAAGAAGCTCTTGAAGTTATAAAGAGCGAATCTGGAACAAAATGGGATCCTGCAATAGTTGACGTATTGTTAAAAATCAAACAAAAGTAATAAAATATAAATCATAAAGCCTCTTATAAAAGAGGCTTTATTTATAAATATGTTTTTTATAATATGTATAAATTATATTTACATATTTTTGTTTTTATAATACTATAATCATAGTGTCATTAGGAAAGAAAGTATTATGAAAACAAAAGCTAAGGAAGATGAATTCGTAAATAAAATCATCAACGATTTGTGGAGTCCTTCGATATCGCAATCCAATGCAATTTCAACATTTTTGTCTTTAACATCAAGTAAAATTACCCCCAAAGAAAAAAATTTACTTGAACTTACTTTAAACTATTGCTACAAAATGCAAACTTTAATTAAAACTTATGAATTGATTAATAAGTTTAACTGTAATAAATCGGGTTTGCATTACGAATACATAGACTTATACGCTCTTACAAAAGAATATTTGCAGGATTATAAAATAGTTTTTAAATGCAACGGAATTAAGGTTGAATATTCTTCCAAAAAGCCTTTTTTCATTTATGCCGATATTGATATGATTGAAAAAATACTTAAGATAATTTTAATGCAGAGTGTTTATTCCGCAAAACAAAATTCTTTAATAATAATTGAGTTTTTAAAAGATAAAAACAATTTCTCATATTGCGTTAAAAATAAAAGCTTTCATATGGAATTTGACGCAATTAAAAATCTTAAAAAGCCTGCACTTATTAATGAAAAGATAATCGCTCCGGGATATTATTTAATAAAAGAATATATTCATCTGCATTTCGGAACGGTAATTGCGGAAAATTATCCCGACGATACGCATGTTTTCGGTTTTACAATTCCGAAAAGATAGAACGATATAAAAAAAGAACTGTCTTAAAAGCTAAATTTATTGATTTTCACCTTTAGACAGTTCTTTGTAATTTATTTTTTTTGTTTTTAGTTTATCTGAACCCAGACATTTTCGTTGTTAAATATTGCATATAGCTCGCCAGCCTTATCGGGAGAGTTTTTAAGAGCGTTTAGTGCAACGTTAACATCTTTGTATCCGTTTTCATTTAACCATCCTGCTACATCTCCGATTACTTTGCTTATATCATATCTGTAGCCTGATGCTTCAATATTTTCAATTCCCGTCAGTTTTGCGGTATTGTTTGCCGAATCTTCAATTTCAATAGTACCTTTGAAATTATCGGCAGTGGAAGATTTTGTAATATTCTTTGATATTATTTTTAAGTCTTCCCTGTTTCCGTATATTACTGCTGTATCCTTGTCTTCTTTTGATTTTCCCGTATCTTTAATGATGCTTTCTTCAACAACATCGCTTTCTTCGTCTTTATTTAAGATACCTTCGGAATTCAATTGCGGATTATTGTTTTCGTCGTACGATAAGGTTTTCTTTTCGAAAAGATAATATGTATCGCTTCCGTTTCCGCCGTCCATAGTGTTTTTGCCAAGGTCACCGATTAAAATATCGTTACCGTCGCCGCCTTTCAACGTATCATTCAATAAAGAACCGATAATAATATCATCTCCGCCTCCGGCATTAACCGTAACGCCGACAATACTTTCGGATGCATTAATAACTTCGGCGTGATAGCTGCCTGTGTGTGATTTTTTCTTTGCCGAGAAATTATCTGTTGCATTTAAATAATAATCATCAACAAGGTTAACCTTAACACTGTCGGATAAAACAAGACTTACTTTTCCGTCTTTTCCCGTTACATTTGTTGTTCCGAAGTTAACAAGTTTTATAACGCCGTAATTCATTTGAGAATCATTATTCGGAACTTCAATTTCCAGATTTCTTCCGACAACTCTGTAGTTGAGTTCATCTTTATTTGTAAAGCCGAATGCGCTTAAATCAATTGTAAGTTCTTCGCCTTTTGTTAAAGTGATTGTGTCGGTACCAAAATCGGCCGCATTATATACTATTGTATTTTTACCTTTTCCGCCCGATATCTTATCGTTGCCAAGGCTTCCTATAATAGTATCATCTCCTATACCGGCATTAATTGTATCATTTAAATTTCCGCCGTATATTAAATCATTTTGTTTTGAGCCCGTAATTCTGTTTGCTTTTTCTTTTTCGCCTTCATGGAAGATTGTGGCGTTTTTAAGGTCATAAGCTGCATTTTCTGCTGTTTTCAAGAAGAAATTATTTGTACTTGTGAAATAATTTGCAATTCTTATGCTGCTCATAACTTCTTGAGTTTTGTCCTGACCGTAATTAATTATTAAATCATTACCTACTTTGGAATATGCGTGATTTACCCCGTTATCATTTAAGTATCTGTCATTGTATCCGCCGACAAATCCCGTATTACCGTCCAAAGCAAGATATTGATTAACAACTTCGTCATTTATCGTTTCACTTCCCGTAACAATTTCAGATAAATCAAGAGTTATATTATTTTTGCTTCCGGAAGTATATACAATATCAGCACCGTCGTAAAGTGTTTTGAATTTGAATGTGTCATATCCGCCGTTACCGTATAATTTATCGTTACCAAAGCCGCCTGTAATTACATTGCTTTCTTTGTTGCCTTTGATAATATCATCAATTGCGCTTCCGGTTACCTCTTCGCTTTCACCCGCAACAATTGTGCCAACTTTTTCAATATCTTTAAGGTCTTCGTATTTATTTAATAAATTCAATTCGCCATCTTTAAATACAATGCTCTTTGTTGAAGTATTTCCTTTTCTTGAGAAATAATCCGCAATGGTTATGCTTGAACCCTTGTTGTCATATGTAATTACAAGATTATTTCCGCTTCTTGAATATACTAAATCTTCTTTAGTCAGAGCCCTTGTTTCATTATTTTCATTTACGGTTAATTCGTCAAAATAAATTTTATCTTTCGATTGAGATTGATAAATTGTGTTATATCCCGTTGCTCCTTCTTTAAATACGATTTTGTTTTCGCCTTTGTCCGTCCAGATTTTGTTACTTCCGGATACAATGTTAACCGTGTCATCACCTGTGCCCGTTCTGATTGTAGACGTACCGAATCCTGTTGTTATGATATCATTTCCGCCGCCGGATTTAACCGTGTTATTCTTGTTGCCGAGTATAATATTTTCAGAATATTTGGAGCCGGAAACCGTGTTTTGAGTATATTTACTTCCGAAAATATTAACAGGAGCGGTATTTAGAAAATCAGTCAGTTTGGTAACACGTGTTTGACCGTTTATATGGTTTTGAATTATTCCTTTTACATCAACAATATTAATATCGGAATCAATATATTTTTTATAAAAATCTTTAATTATTACACTGCTTTCAAAATAATCTTCGCTGCTCGGATCAACCACCTTCGCCTCCGGCATTCCGTTTTCAATAGTTTTTATATTGTTTTTAAATATCAGTGTTTTGTTGTTATCCAGATTTAATTCGTAGGTTTTGGAGTTATTATATGTGAGTATCAGGTCGTTACCCTCCCTGTCTGCACGTATAGTATTGTCGTCCAATGACCAATTTTCAAATCTTAAAATATCTTTTCCGGAGCCATAATATACGATATCTTTTTGTTTTCCGTCACTTGCCTGAAAAACATATGTATCGGTTCCCGAACCGCCATAGAGCGTATCATTACCTTTTCCGCCCCAGAGCCAATCGTTTCCGCTATCTCCGTATAAGATGTCATTTCCGCCGTTACCGTATAAGTTATCTACGCTTCCGCCGCCTCTTAATATATTTTTTGCTTCATTGCCGTACAGAGTGTTACTCATAGCGTTACCTGTCATATTGAGTTCTTCTGCCCAGGACTTAATATTATACGTTGTTGCAACAAACGGTATATCTTCATTTATATAGGATTCATAATATTTTAAAGAATCATCATAATCACTGCATGTAATGAAGTTGTAGAATTGTTCGCATGTAATAAATTGTACTCCTTCATTTAAGAATCCGCCTGTATCCACTACATAAAATCCGGCTATATCGCTTAAGATGTATTTAGCGCTGCTGTTATAGTAGTTAACTTCCGTATCCGTGTAAGCAACACCGGTTACAACTATTGCGTGGTTTCTCGGTGCTTTTTCTTCTTGTTTTCCGAGCAATGATTGAGCATTACCGCCAACAAGAAGACCTCTTCCTTCTCTTACATATTGAGCGATTTCTTTAACCATTGTTCCGTATTTATGTACATTTGTTTCTAAAATTTCAGTTGTATATAACCCGATTGTTCCGCCAAGTATTTTTACAAAATCTTCTATACTATAGTTGTTGTATAGTTTTTGTGCGGAAGCAAGACTATATTCTTTTGGAGTATCACCGTCAAGTTTAATTTTATATTTACCCGTAGCAGAATCTTTTTCCATTTTATTATACTTGCTTGGGTCTGTTTCCGATTTAACGTAATAATAATCCATACTGTCTAAAGTCAAACTGTTATTGGATGTTGTGGAATACATTTTTTTATTGTTTATCTCGCCTGTATAATAATAATTTCCGGATACTGCAGTTGTGGTTGTGTCTGCATATATATCTTTATCATCAATTTGACCTATAATTTTTAATTCGGTTCCGGTAGCTGTACCGTGAGGATGTGCGGTATAATAATTTACTGTATTATCATCGCTTCCTTTTTGTTCGACAAAGTAATAATCTTCACTGTCTTCATTGTCGTTGGTTATATCACCTCTTTTTGCAATATATATATTTCCGTTTTTATCTTTACCAATCTCATCATAGTAAACTATATTATCCCCGTCTTTTTCAGGTAAAACATCGTACAGATTTGCTTTAAACTTATCTTGTAAATTACCGCCGTTTTCTACAAAATAATATATTTTGTCTACGCCGTGTTCTTTTTCCGCTGTATAGTTTTTGCCTTTTTCTATATATATCGGGTTACCGTTTTTATCAGTTCCGAACTGATATACTCTGGTTTCGGTATCACCTATCTTGTAGCATTTGTTTCCGTCGTCGTCAAGCGTATATTCTTCTTCGTGTAATAGTATTTCTTCGGTGCTTATGTCATTTTGTGAATCACTAAAAGTGCATGTTTTAAGTTTTTTATAGGTAATACCGGATATTGTAGTTTCGCCGGAGAATATATAATATACTATTTCACTGTTGCCTGCCGGAACATTATCACCTGTACCAAAATAATATTTCTTTGCTATATTGTTTCCGTCATCGTCTGTACCGACATCAATTATTATACTCTTATCGGTTGTATTCAGACGGTCTTGGGTTTCTCCCGTAGTCATATGTACATAACAAGATTTTCCGTTTTCATCGGTTTGTTTTGTAAGTCCGAAAGAACTTTGTTTTGTGCCGCTTGCATACCAATCACATAAACTGTTTCCGAATGAATCTTGTTCGGCATCACTTGTACCGCTTAATACATAGTAGTTTAGATTGTCGTAGTTATATTTTTTATAAATTGTTTTATCTTCAAGTTCAGTAAGTTTATTTGTTGCTAATGTTGAGTTTGAAAAACTCTTATCTGTTGCTAAAACAAAGTATTTAGAAGAATTATCTTTTTCTTTTTTCAAATCCAGTGTGTACTCATATGTTTTTCCGTCATTGCTTTTTTCTATTAGGATATATTGTTTTTCTTCGCTGCCGTTAAGGTCGGGACTTGTATTTTTATATTGCAAATAGTATTTGTTTCCGAATATATCCGTTTTGTTTTCATCAAATTCATAATAAATCAGAGGACTATCTGCAGTATAATTGTATCTTTGGTATGTTTCTTCGCCGGTATCGGCATTAACTCCCTGAGATATAAATATACAGGAATTATCTTCTGCGGATATTGAAGGATAATTGCCTTCGGTGGTATCTCTATCTACATATATTGCTTTACCGTCTTCATCTTTTACGCATACTTGTACTCTTCTAAGCTTTGACATATCGTCTTCTGTGCTTGAAGATGTTTCTTCGGGAGGAAAATAATTTACTACTTTAACAGAGCTTGTCGGACTATATAGGATATATAAATCCCTTCCCGATCTTGCAAGATTATAACTTACGTTTTCTGTTTTTGCTAATCTTTCGGAATTATTTTTATAAGCATTTTCATCTTCTTTAATGTCCGTTTTGCTGACTAAACTTTCTACGGTGTTAGCTCTTATGATATCATCAATGCCGGTTTCTTCAAAAACCAACCAGTCGGAACCTGCCTGACTGTTTATTTCAACATCCCCTCTGGCATTAATACTTCCTTTGTTCCAGTTTTTACCGATTTCGGAGTCGTATTTTGTCGGAACCGGATTGGATGAGGGATTAAGATAAATGTGATATTGTGCTATTGTATCTTTGATTACTTTTTTATCCTGTGTGCTATCTGAACTTGTTGTTTGGGCTGAGCTTTGAGAATTTTCTTCTTTTTTTTCTTCTTCGATATCTTCAACGTAAGAAGTTAAAGTTCTTCCTGTTGTAGATTGATAAACTATTTTATTTTTTAATTTTGCAACTGTTGCAAAATCTTCGCCCGTGACATCATTTAAAAGATCTGCCTGAGAATATATATTGTAGTGATAGAAATGCTGTTCGTCATATACACCTGTAGGGCTGGTGCCGCCGTCAAGCTCATTTATATCTTTTACCGTTTTATAATGTTCCAAACTATATACGTGATTTGCATATCCGTTTTGTATGGCATATAAAGTAATTAAATCTTCGGTAGAAGCTACGTCAACATTTGGAGTAACGGTAACATAATCGACATCATGGTATTTGTTTTTAACTTTTACCGTAACGGGTTTTGTAAGTTCCGCTATTAATTCATCGGTAGGTTCAACCAGACTGATTTTTCCCGCCATTGATAAAAGATTCAGAGAGGAATTTACACCGCAGTTTTCATATTTTTGTTTGGTATCATATACAAATTTTTGAGGTTGACCGTATACCCTGTAGTTTTCTTCCGAAAATATAGGATCATCCCAGTTGGCAAGTCTTCCGACTTCTTCATATGCAGTAGGATCATCCGCAAAAGAGCCTTGCTTTAAAAGAGTATATGATTGATTAAATATTTTTCCGGTTACAACTTTGCCGTTGACTACTTTTACTGCAGTATCTTTTGCATTACCCGCGGTAACGTATGCATATAATGAATACATGCCGTTTCCGTGATTTTTTGTTAAATAATTTCCTTCGGCTGCATTAATAATCCCTTTTTTCTGTTTTGCTTCGAATTTAATTGCCATAGTTTTCTCCAAAAATTTGTATACTTTTTGCGGACATACTAATATCCCTCTTGCAATTCTATATTTTTCGGATAAAACTGTAATCATTTGAATGTTGTAGATAAAATTTTTACATTCTTGCTCCCGTTTCCTTTGCATAGTATTATAGTTTCATGTTTAACTTCTTATTACCAAAATCTAAAGTCCGTGCATATAATATTCGGGAATTGCCTATAGAAAACTTTGAAATAATAGGCATCGGGGAAATAAATCCCTATTGCGATAAAAAATACGAAAATGAATTGTTTGTAACGGTAGTAAATATAGCATTCGACTCAAATAAATATGAAGAAAAAGAGGGGATTGTTTTAACAAAATATTTTACCGTAAGAAAATGCCCCAGATGCAAAAAGAATGAACTAATTCCCGTCAGAATAAGATTAAACAGAGACAGAACATATTTAGCCCATGAAGAAGAAATAGCCTTTGATGCATATGAAGAACACCCTTCAAGAAGACACTTTGCATCAATTATTAACGCTTATTGCAATAATTGCTCCTCATGTTTCCAGATAAAAATAAAAAATAAGGATCAATGGGCTAAAGAAGCTTTAAAATTAAAAGAAAGAGATTTAATTAATTCAATCTGGGAAGAGTATTATATAGACTGACTTTAACACATATATTAACTTTTGTAACAAAAAAGTTTTAAATTGCAATTATTTACTTCATATATACTTTATATATATGTAAGCAGTTGTTAAAGGATAATAAAGATGAAATTACAAATCACAAATAATTTCGATGAAAAACTCACAGAGCTTTATTCTTCTAAATTAACTGTTAATCTTGATAATAAATCAGAAATTAATCCGAATGAATTTTGGAATTCGATGGAATTAATCGCTACCAATCACAAAGCTATGATTAATTTCAGAATAAAAAGATAATATATGGATGCGAACAAGGCGGATAAATTGGAAAAGATAAAAACTCCCTTTTTAGGGAGTTTTTAATTCTTTGCAGGTTTTTTCTTTGCAGGTTCAAAGAAAAGAACACCCTAAAAATCCTAAAAACTAAAATAATAATTCATTTTTTCACTCAATTTTTTATATA
>CADBOZ010000095.1 GCA_902796515.1 uncultured bacterium
AAACCTATAAAAAAATTTTCTTTACTTGACAGACTTTGCATAACTAAGAGTATAATTAATCAGGAGATATTTTTCAAGAAGCATTTTGAGGATTAATTTGCAAAAAATTTTTAAAAGTATAATCTGTAACTTTTATTACGAAAAAAGATATAAATTTTTATTTCTCTTTTTGTTATCCTGCGCGGCGGGATTGTTTGAATATTTCGGACTTGTGCTTATATTCCAGTTTGTATTTTTTCTGTCCAATCCGAATACTTCTTATTCAATGAAAGTAATATCCTTCTTTAACAGTAATATGCATATTTCTGATTATCAGCTGGTAAGCCTCGTTTTTGGAATTTCGATTGCGGGAGTGTATATTTTAAAAAACATATATATGCTGATGTTTACGAAATTTAAAAACAATATTCTTGAAGATTTATCGGTGAAGATATCTTTGAAGCTGATTAAATATCTTATATACGGCGATTATGTTCTTGTTAATTCCGTTCCCGCCGGTGATAAACTTGATATATTAAATAAGGTTTCAATTGTTGTATGGCAATTTTGCCTGAAGTATATAACGCTTATCACGAATATTGTTATAGCTTTTTTGTTGATTTTATTTTTATTTATAAAATTTACCCTCTGTGCTGTTGTATCCCTTGTTGTTCTCGGAATACTTTCGGGAATTGAATATTTGTATTTAAAAAAATGTTCGGATTTTCAAAATAAGAATTTAACAAAGTCCTTAAACAATATAAGCTCAAGCCTGCTAAAAATAATCCGATTGTTTAAGGAAATAAAATTAAATAACAAAGAAGAATATTTTGAAAAACAATCCGAAAATAACTATAAAAAATATGCTTCCTTAAACAAAGACAAGTATTTTAATGATGTTTTTCACATTTATTTTACGGAAATATCGATTATGCTTGCTTTTATAGCAATACTTGTTGCTTTGTTTTTAACATCAAATTTCAATAATCAAATCGTTATTACTTCCGTTTCAACAATAAGTGTAATTATCTTAAGATTAACACCGGTTATAAACAGGTCACAAAGCGCCGTATATTTTATTAATTCCCACAAAAAGGCGGCTCTTGAAATACTTGAATTTGATAAAAAATTTAAAAACACTGAAGTTAATAAAACCGCAGAGAAACTTGCTTTTGAGAAATCTATCGAACTTAAAAACGTGAATTTTTCTTATAATGACGCCTCTTCGGGTTTAAAAAATATTAACTTCAAAATAAACAAAGGTGATTTTATCGGAATAGTAGGGAAAAGCGGCTGTTATAAAACAACTCTTGCGCTTATCATAGCGGGATTAATAAAACCCGAAAGCGGAAATATACTGATAGATAATCATATTTTGGATAAGCAAAAAGAATGGCAAAACAATATTGCTTTTTTAAATCAAGACTACGGTCTGCTTTTTGAAAATATGTATGAAAATATTAATATGGGGCGGGGGTTTGATGAAGATAAATATAAAAAGCTTCTGGTCGGGCTTGATATTGAAAATTTAAAAGAAAATTCGGAAGTGAATTTACTTTCCGAAGGACAAAAACAAAGAATAGCGCTTGCTTCTGTCCTTTATCGGGATAAGGATGTTATAGTTCTTGATGAAGCAACATCGTCAATAGATGTATTATCCGAAGAAAAAATAAATAATATTCTAAAACATCTTTTAGGTAAAAAGACAATAATTTCAATTGCACACAGGCTTCAAACGCTTAAATATTGCACGAAAATAATTTATATGGATGAAGGAAAAATTATCGATATCGATATTTTTAAAAATCTTGAAGATAAATATCCGGAATTTAAGAAAATAATAGAACTTTCAAACTTTAAATTAACTTAAAGACTCGTACGTTTTAAGAAGTTTTTGAGCCTGTTTTATTTTGTTAAGCTCTTTATAGCAAAGAGCGAGATTATAATAAGCGTCTTTGATGTTTGGTTCCAGCTCGATAGCTTTTATAAGATTTTTCTTTGCGGCGGAATAGTTTTTAAGCTGCATCTGGCAGCAGGCAAGGTTATAATATGCACTTGCAAAATTTTTATTATATTTAACGGCAAGTTCAAAATTATTCATTGCAAGAATATATGATTTTTTCTTTGCAAGAATACAGCCCAAATTATAATATGCTTTGTAATATGAATAATTCTTATCAAGGGCTTTGTTTAAATTCTGAATTGCAAGATTATAATTAAAATTTTCTTCCGCTATATTTGCAAGAATAAGAAAAACTTCTTCGTTTTTTTCCGATGCCGGTAAGCTTTTTAGAAGATTGGCAGCTTCATTGAAATTCTTTGTTGCGTAAAGAGCATAAGCTTTTTGCTTGATATCTTCAGTACTTTCACTTGCAAAAGAACTGCAAAAGCTCGCTTGTAAGAGCAAAAAAAGCAAAATACCAAATAATCTGTTTAAACTAATTCTCCTTTGAAGCATAATAAAATTCTACAATAAAAGTTGATATTTGTGTATACTTGTAGTTTAAAAAAATTTTTATTGTATAATATCATTACAACTATATTGGTTAGCAAAATGAATAGTTTAGACGAAAGAACAGAAATATACAGAGTGCCTATCAGACCGAGGTATAAGCGTAGACGACAACAAAAAAAGCCAAATAACTTTTTCAAGTTTTTTGTTGTGGTTATTATATCTGCAATTGTTTCGTTTATATTTATGAATTATCAGATAAAAACCGATTATACTCCTAAAAAAGTTGTTTCAAACTATTCCGCAAGGGATTTGAATTTCCACTTTTCCCCGAGAAGACAAAATATTCTTCTTATGGGTATAGATGTTGCATCAAATTCAACAAATCCGTTTAAGGGAAATCGTTCGGATACGATGCTTCTTATAAGTATCGCTCCGTACGGAAAAAATATAAACGTGATTTCAATTCCGAGAGATTCAAAAGTCTATATAGCGGGAAAAAATAAACCGGATAAAATCAACCATGCATTTGCGTTTGGCGGTGCAAGGCTTGCAACAAGAACGGTTGAAGAAACTTTTGGTATAAAAATAAACAATTACCTTGCAATTTCAAACGAAGGCGTTATTAAAATGATAGATGCCCTCGGCGGTTTGCCTATATATATAGAAAAAAATATGAAGTATGACGATTATGCGGGCAAGCTTCATATAAATTTAAAACAAGGCGAACATGTATTATCCGGAAAAGAAACGGAAGGGTATTTGAGATTCAGACACGATTCCTACGGGGATATAGGAAGAATAAGAAGACAGCAATGGTTCTTTAATGCTCTTATTTCAAGGATTAAAGACCCTACGGTAATCGTAAAACTGCCGGAGCTGTTAAAGATTTTGCCTGATTATATTCAAACCGATTTATCGGGATATGAAATTGCAAAATTTCTCGGAATGGCAAAAGGGGCGGATTTATCTTCGGTTCAAATTGCAACAATCCCCGGTGCTCCGTCTACAAAAGGACTTGTTAGCTACTGGATAATTGATCCCGCTAAGACGCAGGATTTAATCAATAAAATGGTATATAGAAACAAGGTAAATATTGACCCTAAAGATTTATCAATAGGTATTTTATATGCCCAATCAAAGGAGGATACGGCAAAGATGCTGCAATCCGAGCTTGAAGCAAAAGGGATTAACGTAAAATTGCAGGCGGCAAAATCACTTTCCAAAGACTATATTGCGATACATAATCTGGATTTAGCGGGTGACATGATGTCTGAATTGAAAAAGACAATTCCCGAAATAAAGGATAGTCATACAATTTACGACCCGATTGGAATTAACCGCACCGGCAAAGATATGACAATTGTAATATCCGGACTGTAATAAAATCAACTGTTTATAGTAGCGAATTTTTTTTAAAACTGTTCTTTAGGTTGATTTAATTGGCAGGTATATATAAGACAATCAGATTATGATTTGTAATGAGAATGAAAAATATCTGCTTGATTTTATTTCTGGCACGAATACTTTAAAAACAAAAGATTTTTTAGAAGTTATTTCGGAATTCGGGATAAAAATAAAATTTAACGATACAAATCCGGTATATCAAACAATTGACGAAATGGCGTACGGACAAACGGTTGGGAAAAGATGAAATATAGCAAAAAAGAAATTCTCGCTTTTTTTATCTACGGATTTATACTTATTGTAATATTCGTATTTTTCATCTGGTGCGGACGCTTAAGTTCAATAAGAAGTTTTTTAATCAAGACCGAGTCTAATTTATTTGATATAAGACAAAGCATTGTAAGCGGATATAAAACCCCGAATGCCGACATTGTTATTCTTGATGTTGATGATTTAACATACGAATATATTATGAATAATTACGGCTACTGGCCGGTTCCGAGAGATATTTGGGCAAAAGTTACTGATGGTATTTTTAAGGCAAATGCAAAATATCTTATATATGATATGCTTTTTTTGAAGCCTAATTTGGTAAATAAGGAGGCGGATAAAAAATTTGTAAATTCCGTTGCGCGTCACAATAATGTTTATTTATCAATGAGTTTTGATAATTATTCCGAAAAAATCAGAAAACCGCCCGTAATACAAAATTCGCTTAAACTATTCGTAAATAAAGGATATTTGGACGATAACGAATTTATCACTTATACAAATGCAAGAATTGTAATGGATGATTTATCAAAAGTGACAAGAAACATAGGTGCAACCAATGTTACAAGAGATGAAGACGGAATTATAAGAAATATCACACCTGTTTTTAAATATAAAGATGACTATTATCCTAATTTATCATTATTGCCCGCCCTTGATATGTTCGGTAAAAGGCAAATAAGTATTGTAAATAACAATATTGTAATTGACGAAAACCATAAAATTCCGCTGGATTTTGACAACAGAGCAATAATAAACTGGTACGGGAAGGGCGGAACCTTTAGGCATATTTCACTCTGGGAAACTATTGATGCTATTGAAAATGATAATAATACGTTCCTGAAAAATAATTTTGAAAATAAAATCGTTTTTGTCGGCACTTCGACAACGAGCTTATCGGATGTTAAGAGTGTACCGCTTGAAAAAAATCTTGCAGGGGTTGAAATTTATGCAAATTTTTTAAATAATATACTGGATAATAATTTCATAAAAAAAACCCCCCCTATTTTCGATTTGTTTATAACAATGTTCTTGTCTATGATTGTAGGATATTGCATACTTAAAATGCATTCCGTTATTAAGACGTTTATATTTTTTGTTCTTATACTTATTTCTTATACGATAATCTCATGTGTATTGATGGCTAAATTTAATATCTGGATATCGCTTACTGTTCCTTATATGGCGGTTGTTGTTACATTTATTACGGTATACTGTGAAAAATATCTTTTAAAAGTTAAAGACTACGAGCATACATACAAATTAGCAGTTACGGACGGATTGACACAATTGTATAACCACAGATATTTTCAAGAACAGATGATAAAATTTACAGACGAATTTTTAAAAACGGAAAGAACTTTTTCCCTTCTTTTAATTGATATTGATTTCTTTAAAAAATTTAACGATACTTACGGACACCAATCGGGCGATATTGTCTTAAGAGAGGTAGCGGGGATTTTAAAAAGAAATTCAAGAGCGACGGATATTGTTTCAAGATACGGCGGAGAAGAAATGACAATTATTCTGCCGGGGGCAAGTAACGAAGTAGCTGTTGTAGTTGCGCAAAAAATTTGTGATGCCGTCGGAAATTACGATTTTATCCTTGCAAAAGGAGAAAAAGTAAAAGTTACGGTAAGTATCGGGGTTGCAACAGTCGGAATAAACGGAAAACAAGCGCAAGAAATAATCTCATACTCGGACAAATGTTTGTATAAAGCCAAAGAATTAGGCAGAAATCAAGTCGTATCAATGGTTTAATCTTTTAATTGGAACGGACATTTTGTACATTGAGCCTTCGGGCGCAAAATTAAATTGTCTTCCAAATCATATAATTTTGCAACTCGCAAGCTAAGTTTTGAACCGCAAATAGGACAATTCAGGCTAAAATCAGGGTTTGTGTAGTTCATTAAAATAAGTTCTCTGATTTCATCCATATTTACGGATTTAGAATAATCAAAACTCGGTTTACTTTCGTAGAGCTTTATTTCTTTATTGTCGACTTTTAGCCCGTGTGCGAGTTTTTGCCTGATTGTTGTAGCAAGAAATAAGTCCAACCCCTGTTCTATTGATTTTATAATATCTGTACCCAGTGCACACCTTTGAGCAAGCTCTTCTTGAGATAATCCCATAGATGTTCTTTTAGATATTACAAATTGAGCTAATGATGTAAATTCTTTACTATACTTCTTTTGCACGTTTTTCCATTTTTTCTTTTACTATTGCAAGAATAACGCCTGCAACAAAGATTGAAGAATATGTACCTGCAACGACACCAATAATAATTGCAAGAACAAAGTCTTTAATTGTAACTCCGCCGAAGAAGTATAACGCAAGCAGTGTAAATAAAGTTGTAGCGGATGTATTTATTGAACGAACAATTGTTTGGTTAATAGAAGCGTTTATTATTTCATTGGAAGAAAATTTCTTTGCAAGAAATCTCATATTTTCTCTTATTCTGTCAAATACGACAATCGTATCGTTAATTGAATAACCTATAACGGTGAGAATTGCTGTTATAAATAAGCTGTCTACTGTTGTATCAAAGAAAATTCCTTTTAATGCAAAAATACCCATAACAACAATAGCATCGTGCAATAATGTAACGAATGCTATCCAACCGTATTCGGGTTGAAATCTGAATGAAATATAAATCATCATTAAGATAAAGGCAATTATAAGTGCCGTCATTGTGTTCTTTAATAATTCTGCACCCAGTGTCGGGCCTACGGAATTAACCTGTACCAGCTCAATCGTCGGGAAGGATGTTTTTAATTGATTTGTTATTTCGCTTGTTTTATCTTTGCTTTCCTTGTCGCCAAGAAATGTTGTTCTTATGGATAAAAGATTTTTTACTTCGGAATCTTCGCCGTTTGCCATTTGAGTTGTTGTTTGAATAACGGGATTTTTAATTCCTACTTTTTCCAAACTTGTACGAATGGAAGATATTTCATCGGTTGAAATCTTCTTATCAACTCCGTATTGCAAAATTGTACCGCCCGTAAAATCTATACCAAGTTTTAAAGGCGCATGATTAGGCTGAATTGACATTAAATAAATCATTGCCGACAAACAAATTGTCATGACTACGGCAGTAACGCCAAGCCATACATATTTATATTTAACTAAATCAATTTTGTATTTGTTTTTAATTAAAGTATTTGCCATTTATCTTTTCTCCAAAATAATTATTTCTTAATCTAAAACACCGAATTTTGCTTTTTCACGTTTTGTTTCTTCCGCAACGTAAGCATTTTCTATATCTTCTTTTCTTAAGCCGAACATTCCGGGATATTTCATTTCTTTAGAACCGAATGTTAAGTGCATAAAGTTTTTGGTAACGGTAATTGCGCTGAACATTGACAGGCAAACACCTATTATCAACGTAAGGGCAAACCCTTTTACCATTGAAGCTCCGAAATGATACAGGATTAAACAGGTGATTATTGTTGACATATTTGAATCAAAGATGCTTGTAAATGCTCTGTCAAATCCTGAATTAATTGCCGTGAATAATGTTCTTCCGGCTTTCAGTTCTTCTTTGGTTCTTTCAAAAATCAAGATGTTAGCATCAATTGCCATACCTATTGAAAGGATAAAACCTGCTATACCTGTTAAGGTCAAGGTTACGGGAACTAATTTATAAATTGCAAAGTTTATAAGTGCGTATATTATAAGAGCAAAGCATGAAATGATACCCAGCACCCTGTAATATGCTATCATAAACACCATGACTGCAGTTATACCTACAAGACCTGCGATTTTTGATTTATTAATACTATCTTGACCAAGTGTCGGACCTACTGATTCTTCTTGAATAACTTCCGCACCTACGGGAAGTGCGCCTGCGTTCAAAAGGTCAACCATTTCTTTTGCTTCGGCAAATTCAAATCCTTGTTTGCCTCCGCCTGAAATTTGAGCTTTTCCGCCTGAGATTTGTTCATTAACATTAGGAGCGGATTGTAATTTTCCGTTGAAGAATATTGCCATTTGTTTTCCGGTTAATTCTTTTGTTAATTCCGAAAACTTTTTTGCACCTTCAAGGTTGAACTCAAGTTCGACAACCCATTCTCCTGTTGTCGGGTTTGAACCTACAATGGATTTTTTTAAGTCATTACCGGTTAAACCTGTTGATTCCCAATCCATTTCACCGTCTTTTCCCGGTTTTGGTCTTTTGAATTCAAGTTGAGCTGTTTGACCGATAAATTCTTTTGCTTTAGCGGTATCTGTTATATTTGGTATTTCTATAAGTAATCTTTTTTGTCCGATTTTTTGTACCAGAGTTTCACCTACACCCATAGCGTTAACCCTGTTTTCAATGGCATATTGTAAACTGTCCATGATTTCGGGTGTAATATTCGGAACGGCTTCCGATGTTTGTGCTTCAAGCATTAATCTTGAACCGCCGACAAGGTCGAGTCCGAGGCTTGTCGGTTTTTTATACAATACAAAAATACTCGCAAGTGTAATTGCAATAATAATCCAAAAAAGAATCAGTTTGTTTTTCATTTAAAATTCCTCTAACAATAAACTTATTTGACAAAATTATAACAAAAAAATAAATAAATGTACTTTTGAATTTTAATTTCATTTTGTGTAAACTTTTGTATCATTATTTAAAGTTTGCGGATATTTATGTCGAAAAAATAATTATAGTTAATATATATTTACATTTATAGCAATATTTATTTCGTTACTGTTTTTATTATTGTAGGGAATTCTATAATTAATAAAAACAAGTGTGGGGTTCTCCTGATGCAACAATCGATAAAAGCAAACATTAAAAGAATTAAAACTTTTTTGAATTATTCCAAAAACTATCTCAAAAGGAATAACCCGATAAAAGTTCTTAAAAGATCGATTATTGCGGGTTTAAAAGATGCTCTTTCCATAAATAAGAAAAGAAAAATGGTAAAATACAAATTAAAATACCAGATGCATCAATTAAACCAGATGGAAAAACTGATTGCTCAAAACAACGATCACGTTTTTCTAAGGGGTAATAAGTTCAACGAAATGAGATAATCATGGGTCTTTTAACTTCTCAAATGCGCTTATCACAAATAATTAATCACAGATCTGATTTGGAATACAAAATCCAGCTCGTTTCTTCGGCTAAGCTTGATTTATCATCTCAGGTTGATGAAATAACGGGACTCAGTGTCAATTTTGATAAAGACAGTCCTGAAATGAAGGCGCTTGAAAAGAAAAAAGAACGTTTAAGTGCGATAGAAAAAGCTCTTGATTTAAAATTGCAGCGTTATCAAACGCAGCTTCAAATGATAAACAACGAAGAACAAGGCATAAGACAACAATTACAAGAGTCAATTCAAAGAAGTTATTCCAGATAGAATTTAATTATTTAAAAATATAAACCATAATGTAGGTTGTGATAATTAAAGCCGTATTGTAGTGTATAAATGTCGGAATACAGGTATCCGTTATATGATTGTGCTGCCCGTCTACATTTAAACCTGCAGTGGGGCCAAGCGTCGTATCCGAAGCGGGGGAACCCGCATCTCCGAGTGCCGCCGAGGCGCATATGAGAGTAATTATTGACGGTGTTGATAAGCCTATGTTTTGACAAAACGGTACAAATAATACAACCAAAATCGGAATAGTACCAAAAGAAGAGCCTATGCCAACGGTAATCAAAAGCCCGATTAAAAGCATAACGGTAACCGATAAGAATACGGAATGTCCGACGCAAGGCATAACGGAACTAACAAGAGATTCTATTCCGCCTGTTTGCTTTAAAACGCCGGCATACCCTCCGCAAACAAGCATAACAAAAGCGATATATCCCATTAGGCCGACTCCTTCATTCAGGAGCGTATCCATTTTTTTATGAGAAACAGCCCTGAAGCCAAATATTACACCCAGCCCGATTAAAGCACCGAGCGGGAGGGAGCCTGTAAGAAGTTGTACAAGAAGTGTGACAAGTGCGCCAAAAAGCGTTATATAATGACTTTTGTTGAATTGCGGAGCCTTTTCGGGTTTTTTATATTCAATTGTATTTTTATATTCTCTCGGCTTTGAATATGTTATAAAAATTGCAATCAGCAAGGCAATAAACATACCGAGTCCGAGATAAATGCTATAGTGCCAAACGTCATTTTTCAGTACCTGAACACCGTTTTTTGTTAAATTATCGGCAACAAGCCCCTGAAATATCAGTCCAAATCCTGCAGGAATTGCAATATACGGAGCTTTAAGCCCGAATGCAATTGAACATGCCATAAGTCTTCTGTCTATTTTTAACTCATTCATTAAACCTATTAAAGGCGGAATTAATATAGGAATAAAAGCAATATGAACAGGAATTATATTTTGAGAACATATTGAAACAAGAACAATTATCCCTATTAAGAGATATCTGTTGTTTTTAATTAAATTTGAAATTTTATATGCAAAGACTTCGGTAAAACCCGTATGAGTCATTGCGGCGGCAAGTGTTCCGAGCAGAATATAACTTAATGCGGTTTCGGAATTTTGCCCCATTCCCGAAATAAATAAATCCATAATATCCGATACGGGCATTTTGGATAGCATGCCTGCAATTATCGAGCTTATCATTAATGAAAAAAGAACATTTATTCTAAGCAGACATAATACACATAAAGCTATTATAGATATAATTATCGGGTTGAATTCCATAAAAAAACTATATCATAAAATTTTATAACTTTATAACTTTATAACTTTATAAATTATCAAATGAAGATTATCGGGCTTATATTCGATTGCTTTTAAAAAATATTTATTTTGTTTTGTTGTAAAGTACATATCATAATTATCTTCAACATGCACATCGCAATTTTTTGAATGTTCAAATGTCAGATATCCGTTGGTTAGAATGTAAAAATCTTCCGGTGTTTTTGATATAAATTCATCAAAATCCGAAGATTTGACACCGTGAAAGTACCTTGAAATATTTACTTTATCCTCAAAAGTACCCCTTTCAATGTTTTCCATATTGTATAGCTTAATCCCTCTTTGTTTTAAATAGACGCTCGCAGCAGGCGAAATGTCGCTCCACCAGTCAAGAGTGTAGAGTTTTGCTTTTTTATATTCCGGTTTTGATGAAATATAATTTGCTATTTTTTTTGATTGAGAAGAATACAGCATTTGCCAGCTGTTGCCGTCCATAACGGCGTATGGAATTAGCATAAAAGCAAGTATTGATAAAAATACATATCTTACAAATTTGATTTTTAAGATTTTTTTGCCGTATAACCACATACAAACAATAAACCATACAAAAAACCAGAAATGATTCCAAAAAACACCGGGGTATGCAAAAAGAAACATTATTGCCATAATTGAGTACGTTAAAGTTATAAAAACAAGAGATTTTTTTGAATATTTATACATAAAGTACGGAAAACCGAAAAATGCTATATGAAAGGATAATCTTAAAAGGTAAGAAAAAATATTTGACGCCGCCGGAGAAAGCGCATAGCGATACATAGTAGTGAAAGACTCGTCAAAATTAACATTCCATAATTTTTCAACACCTATAAATTCGGATATTGTAAATAATGATGTAAGAAGAAATATAAAAAACACAATAAAAACAGCCTTTTTTGGCAATATTTTCTTTTTGACTCTTGTTATAAGCTCAAACAAAAATATAAGCCCCAAACTAAATACCCCAATCATAGCGGTTAAACTTGTTTGAGATGCCAAAACAATTAAAATTGCGTATAAATAAGGTTTTTTAAATCTTTTTGTATGAAGCGTGCAAATTAAAAATATCAGAAACAATCCGACTCCGTAACACCTTGCAACCGGGGCAAAATATATTAAAAACGGAGTGGAAAATGCAATAAGAGTCTTGATTGTATAAGAAAAATGAGATTTTTTAAACAGCAGATAAACAGCTGAACATGTAAATACCCAATTTATTAAAAACATTGAATAAGGATAGAACCTGATATTTGTAAACGGTTTTAATATCAAGTACCAGAGTATCGGATGCCCTTCAATTCTTGTTAAATAAAATATTTCATTTAACTTTAACGATGCTATTTCAAAAGCATGTGTTTCATCCCAGAAGGGTGTCCTGAAAAGCATAATAATAAAAGTTATAAATAAAAAAATATAAAAAGCGTATCTTTTAAGAAATTCTTCCGATTTGTTCATTTTTAATCCAATTTAACACATTATTCAAGGATTTTGCTCTGTGTGAAACTTTTGATTTTTCTAATGCGCTTAACTCCGCCATACCTTTGTTTTTTTCATTAACAAAAAATATCGGGTCATATCCAAAGCCGCCGTTTCCTCTTTCTTCTTCCAGTATTTTGCCTTGGCATTTTTCTTCTGTTTGATATAATATTTTTCCGTTTTTATCGACTAAAACCATTGCGCATACAAATTCTGCCGTTCTATCTTTAATGCCTGACATAGCATTCAGAAGTTTTTTTATTCTTTCGGGTGCCGTAGGTGCGTATCTTGCACTTTTTAATCCCGGCTCACCGTTTAATGCTTTTGTGCATAATCCCGAGTCATCCGCAAGAAAAAATTCTGTATTTGACGGAATTTTTGAAGCGCAAAGCGCCTTAATATATGCATTTTCTATAAAATTCTTTCCGTTCTCAACAGGATTAAATTCACCTTCCGGTAATACAAATTCTATATTATAGTCTTTTGCGATAAGGTTAATTTCTTCAACCTTATGTCTATTACCCGTTGCAAGAGTAATTTTTAACACTTTTTATTTTCCCCATCTTCTTTGTCTGTTTGCAAATTCCAATACGGCATTTTTAAGAGCCGATTTATCAAATTCCGGCCAATAAATATCCGTAATATAGATTTCGGAATATGCTATCTGCCATAACAGATAGTTGCTTATTCTTTTTTCTCCGCTTGTTCTGATTAATAAATCAGGGTCGGGAATATGTCCCGTATAAAGATATTTTGATATAACTTCGGGTGTTATCTTATCTTCCGGTATATTATCTCTGACTATATTTTTAACGGCATGAACTATTTCATCTCTTGCGCCGTAGTTTATTGCGATATTTAAGTTTACCCCTGTATTATTCCTTGTTTTTTCAACAGAAGAAGCAAGTATATTCTGTAAATTCGGATTTAAAGCCTCAAGGTTGCCTATGTAATTCATTTTTACATTGTTTTCATTTAATTCGGCAAGCTCGTTAACAATTGTTGTTGCGAGCAATTCCATTAAAAAATCAACTTCTTCTTTTGACCTGTTCCAGTTTTCGGTTGAAAAAGCGTACAGTGTAAGATATTTAATGCCGAAATCATCACAGGCTCTAACCGTTTTTTTAAGTGCTTCAACACCTTTTTTATGCCCCATCATGGACGGCAAAAATCTTTCTTTCGCCCAACGTCTGTTTCCGTCCATAATAATTGCTATATGCTGAAGATTGGTGGTTTTTACCGCCTGAATAATATCTTCTTCCGTTATTTCAGTATTAATATCTTTTGTTTCAATTTTCATAACTTATCCGCCATTTTGCTATCTATTATTTTATATGAGTCAGATATTATAAATCAATTCATTTGAATTTTTTATTTACTTTTATTAAATAAGTAAAGAATTTTTTTTGCTCATTTTTTGCGTACGGAATAAATATAATATTGCAGTTTTCTCCGTCAAATTCCAAAATATCGTTATTTAAAGAAGATTTTTTCTTCGGATTTTTTTCTTCGTGTTTAATAAATTCTCCCGATGAAACAAGAATTGAGTCGTTATTTGCATATTTACAAAAGTTGTCCGGATTAAAAAAGTTATTATTAAACTCAAGCTGGCTTCTTAAACTCTCATAAGAAAATCTGCTTTTGTCGTTAATATCATAAATATCTTTTTTATTTTTCAGATAAGGAAGTGTTGCGGGGGCAATATCTCCCCACGCATCAAGACAAAATATTTTCTTTGTCATATAAAAGTCATTACTTAGAATTTCTTGCGCTATAAATTTAGAATTTGAATTATTTACGGTTGTTAATTTTGAATCTATAAAAATTGAACCTTTAAACAAAAAACATACAAGTATTAAAGCAAAAAGCAGATTTAGTGTTTTTAAAACGGTGTTTTCAATTTTTAATATCCAAAAAGCGGTTATAAAATAAAGGTAAAAATAAAAATAATGCCAGAAATTTCCGCTGTAAAATGCACTAAACAGGATAATCATTGAAATAAAAGCAGAGAGAATAAAAGACAATACCTTTTTATTATTTTTAAATGTATAAAATATAAAATAAACCGTACAAATATCAACACTTAGTCTTAAAATGCTCATAAATATTGATTGAATTTTGTATTGCTCTATAAATATTACGGGGTTTATTATGTAGGCAATAAAATCTCTTAAAAAAGTCATATCAGGATTTTGCTTTAAATAATCGGGATGCGGATTATATATTTGAATAAGAGTAATAAGCATAAATAAACCAAAAATCAGGAGTATGCTCTTAAAATATTTCCTGTTTTTAATTTCAAAAAGATAAATAACGGAAAGCCAGAAAGCACCGATAAATGCCATAACGGAAGTTTCAAGCGATAACATTAAAAATAAAAAGTATATATAAGGCTTATTGAACCTTTCTTTATAGTAAGAAAGCGCAATGAATAAAAATAAAATGCCAAGGCTGTAACATCTTGCGACACTTCCCCACAGAAAAACAAAAGGAACCGAAAAAGCAATCATTAACTTTTCATACATTTTAAAGGGCGAGCTTTTAAAAAGAAAGAAGATGCTGCCTGCTGCAAATAAAGTATTTAAAAAATAAATCGAATAAGGATAGAGAATATTTAATTTTGCAAAAGGAAAGATAACAAGATACCAGATAAATAAATGACATTCAAGCTTCATCATATCAAGGTATTGAAATAAATTGCAGTTTTGAGCGATGAGCCAGGCTCTTGCTTCATCCCAAAAAGGTACTCTTGAAAAGCTTATTATTATGCAAATAATAAAATAAACTACGGGAATTATTAAATTTATTATTTTTTTACTTTTCATTTTTTAATTTTTCTATTTTATAAATCGAATAGCTATATTTCGGACTTATATATAATCCTCTGAAAAACAATATATCTTTGTAGTAAAATCCGTCTTTTTCATATCGAAACATCTCAACATTATCATTATGATAAAAGAAAAAATTTGCGGTTAGCAGATAATTGTCTTTTGTGTCATCCAGATATTTTATGAATTCTTCGCAATTAAATCTTTCGTTTTTGTATTTATATGTGTTTCTCATTGATTTGAAGCTGTCTTTTCTGTAATTATGGGCATCATAAAGATATATATTTTCTTTTTTCAAATAAGGTAAAATTCCGGAGCTTGCGGCGGAATACCAATCTAAAGAAAAGAACTTTGCTTCTTTTTTGCTGTTTTTATTTAAATCAATTATTTTTTCAATAAATCCCTTGTAATATTTTGTATCGGTTATTTCGAGCTGCTGTTTATTTAATATACCCGACGGAAAAATTAAAACGGTTGTAAATAAAACCAGAATAATATTTAAAAATCTATCCCCTTTAAGATTGTCCCAGCCAATCCAAAGCGCAATCATAAGAAAAATAAAGTAAAAATAATTATGCCAAAAAACGCCGGGGTATACTTTTATAAAAAGATAAAACATTGAAAAATAAGTAAAAAACAGGAAAAATAAAGATGTTTTGCTTTTTTTAAAAAATAAATACGGAACATAAAATATTAAAATATTTCTTAAAATGCAGAAAATAAATTTTAGTATATTTCCGTCATACGACGGCAAAAGAAAATAAGATATATAGTTTTCGGCATTATTTACTTTGTATACGAAAGGCATCTCGGTATTTATAAATTGAAGAGATGACAAAATTATTCCGAAAATCAAAAGAGAAGCTATTAAACAGAATTTCTTTTTCGGAATTTCTTTAAAAAGCTTGTATAAAAATAAACAAAAGAAAGCCCCTGCGCCAATCATTGATACCGAACAAACGTTAAAACAAATTAAAATCATTAAAACGTATAAATATGGCATTTTTTCGCAATTTTTATAAAAAATCGCAAGCAATGCGAGCATTAATATTGAAAGTCCGTAAGGACGGGCAAAAACCGCATAGTAATTTAAAAAAAGGTAAGAAAAAGTTATTAAAAATTTAATTAAATTATTAAACGGTGCTTTTTTCCAAAACACCCATATAAAAACGGAAAAGATAAACCAGCTTAATAAAAGCATGGGGTACGGATATAAACTTAAATTTGAACAGAATATTTTTAATAATAAATACCAGACAAAAGGATGACCTTCAATCGGAATAAGATGAAATATTTCGCCGATGCTAAGCTGTGAAACCATATAAGAATAAGCTTCATCATAAAAAGGTGTTCTTAAAATAGCATAAAAAAAGGTTAAAACTATAAATAATACACAGGAATATTTGCCGAGTAAATTATTAAAAAGTTTTAAAAATTTATCCATATTATGATAATATTAAACTATGTATGAAATTGCAATTCTTTACATCTTAAACAAATACGATGCGACTATTTACAGAGTTTCCAAAATAATAGACGAGTACTTTTTTGCATATTTAAAATCAAGCTTAGGAACGGTAAATCCTTGTTTAAAACGTCTTGAAAAAGCAGGATGTGTGACCTCTGTTGATAAAATGTCGGATGGCGGTATGCTTTCTAAAATATATTCGATTACGCCCGAAGGAAAAAATCATCTGAAGGATTTACTTCTTTCTTTTAAATCTCAAAACCCGTACCATGTTTTAAATGAAGTAAAAATTGCGCTCTATTGTTCGGATGTTTTAAGCATAAATGAAACAATCGAATTTAAAGAAAATTTGTTAAATATTCTTGAGCTTCATAAAATAAAACTTGAAAAAGGATTGAAGAGTGAATATATATCAATGAACGCAGTGCAAAAACAAACCGTTGAATTCACGCTTCAGGAAACGGAAAATTTGATTAAAATATTATGAAAAAAATAAATGCAATTGTTGAAGATGTTATAAAAAATTCTATCGCGGATGAACTGGAAATAAAAAAAGGCGACAGGATTATATCCGTAAACAATACGGTACCTAAAGATATAATAGAATACAGCTTCCTTGCAAATGATGAAAACATAAACCTTCTTGTCGAACACAAAAACGGCGAAGTTGAAGAATATGAAATTGAAAAAGATTTTGATGAAGATTTGGGAATAGTATTTCAAGCCGCGGTTTTTGACGGTTTAAAAAGATGCTTAAATCATTGCATTTTTTGTTTTGTAGACCAGCAGCCCGAAGGACTGAGAAATTCTTTGTATGTAAAAGATGACGATTGGCGTTTATCGTACATTCAAGGAACATATGTAACTTTAACAAACTTTAAAGAAGATGACTGGAAAAGAATTGAGCAGTATCATATTTCACCTCTTTTTGTATCGGTTCATACAACAAATCCGGAATTAAGAAAAAAAATGCTGAAAAATCCCGCTGCGGGTGAAATTATTGAGCAGTTAAAGCGTTTTAAAAAAATTAAAACAAAACTGCACTGCCAGATTGTATTGTGTCCGGAGTATAACGACGGTGATGAATTAAAAAGAACATTTAATGACCTTAAAGAATTTAAGTCAATATTAAAGTCGATAGCGGTTGTTCCCGTCGGAATTTCAAAGTACAGAAAAGAAAAATTGAAAAAAGTTGATAAAAAAATTGCTCTTGAAACAATCCGGATAATAGAAGAATTCAATACATCAATAAAAAAGAATATCGCAATGGCATCGGATGAATTTTTTATCCTTGCGGGGCTTGATGTACCCGAAAAAAAATACTACGGCGATTTTTTGCAAATAGAAGACGGGGTTGGTGCAATAAGGCTTTTAAAAGACAGCTTTAAAAAATGTCTTAAAAAGATGAAAAGAAGAATAAAAAACAAAGCAAAAATAACGGTTGTAACCGCAAGTACTCCTTATAAACTTTTTAAAGAATTTAAAAAAGAAATTAATGTTGAAAATCTTAATTTTGAGGTTTTGGAAGCCAAAAATAATTTCTTCGGAAGTGATATAAACGTTGCAGGATTAATTGTGGGTCAGGATATACTTGATACAATTAAAGACAGAAATATAGAGCATCTTGTTATATCTTCCGTGATGCTGAAGAAAAATGGCGAAACATATGATGAAGTATTTCTGGACGGGCTTACTGTTGACGATATAAGAAAATCAAAAAAAGATATGAAAGTGCACATCTTAAATGATTGTTACAGTTTTGATGAAATGCTCGAAATAATAAATTCACTATAAGGCGGTTTAAGGTATGAAATATAAATCTGTTTGTTTTTTGGTTTTAATTCTTTTAATAAGTACGTTTTCCCTTGCAGGGAATACGGTTTATGAAGGAATAAAAATTTTAAAAGTATATGACGGAGATACCGTTCTTGCTGAAATTTATGATAAAAAATACGACTCTAAAAACACTTTCAGAATAAGGCTGATTGGAATTGATTGTCTTGAAGGTTCGAAAAGCGAAAGAGCGGAATATCAGGCAAGAAAATACAATATGAGTCTTGATGAAGTTGTAAGCGGCGGAAATATTGCGGGCAATATATTGAAATCGGAATTAAAAAATAAAACAATAACTTTTGAATTTAAAGGTATTGATAAATATTCAAGAGCATTAGGTATAATTTATGCAGATAATGAAAATATTAACGATAAAATGCTGACTACAAAATATTGTATGCCTTATCCTGACTAATTTTAATCGGACAGCTCGGCTGTTTTTTCCGTTATTTCGTGTATAATTTCAAGCAGCAGCCTGCAAATATGTTCTTTATCCGATATTGTGCAGGATTTTATGCCGAAAAAGTTGATTTTTTTGCAATTTTTAACGTATTCGTTTTTAAATTTAATTATTAATTCATATATTTTTGAGTCTATATACTGTTTTTCTTCGCAAAGATAAACAAAAGTTTCACAAAGCGCAAGATAAGAATTAATCGAGTTAATTTTATTGAATTCTTTTTGAAATTTCAGTATATACTTAAGCAGATTTTCGTATTTTTCTTTAAGCCTTTTTCTCTTGTCGGGAAAGAAGTTTTTAAAATAACTGCTTGTTGTATCATATCCGATTTGAAAAAGTTCGTCTTTTTTCTCTTTGGGAATTAAGAAATCGACAACGGAAATCCCTTCCGTATTTATTTTTATGTAATCAAATTTATCTTTTTCTTTATACAAATCAACTATATAATCTGTTGCAAATCCGCATATGGCATTATAAACACGATTTATAAAATCAAGAGAGCTTGTAACTTCTTTTTTTGTTTCGTTATCCTCAAGTCTAAATTCAATAATACGTTCTTTCAGATTTTTAATTGTATTGCTCAATCTCCAGAGCGGGGCGGATTTCAATAAATCCCCGTCCACAAGCAGGCAATCGTTGTATTCCATGGGTGTAAATAGTCCCGGCATGGAAACGCTCGCTCTTACGGCGCTTGCAATTTCGTAATCCGGAGTTTCCGCTGCGGAAAATTCTTTAAATTTTAAATTTGTAAGGTCTACGGAATATATAATGAGTTTTTCTTTTATGTCGCAAAACCTGACAGGCTCCATTTTTCCCTTTTGATAATCTTCATTATAGAATTTTTTTTCTATATATTCCCTTATCCAATCAAGAAAAATTTTCCCCTTTGAAAGAGCTATTTCTTTTTTAAAACCGACATTGATATCAATAAACATTTCAAAGCCGGTATTTGATAAAATTTCAAAAATTTCATCAAATTTATATCCGACCGCCGATAAGGATGCATATACCGCTCCGATAGAGCTTCCTGCATAGCCTGTTGCTTTGATATTACTTTCAAGCAGCGCCTTATGTGCACCGCAGTAGGATATGCCTCTAATTCCGCCGCCGCCGAATATTATGAAATACTTATTTTCTTTCATTTGTTTCTACCATAAAATCAGGTTTTTGTCCGTCAATTTTATAATCATTTTTGCCCATATTTTCAAGCCGTTCGGCTTCGTCTTCATATTGATCGGACAGATTAATTATTCCCTCGAAAAGTTGTTTATCCTTTCCGCTAAGATCCACCTCAATCGCACGATTTTTCTTTGTTATTCCTTTAGCGCGTGATAACTGTACTTCTTTGAGAATTTTTTGCATATCTTTTTTGGTCAAATCTTTATATTTGTTTTTAAGGACAATAATTTCAACACGTCTGTTTTTGGCTTTATTTGCCGCCGAATTATTCGGTGCAACGGGAACTGTATCAGCAAGCCCTACTGCCGAAAACAGTTTCGGATTAAATCCGTTTGCGGGTATTAAATATCTGATAACAGAAGATGCTCTTGCGGAAGATAATTCCCAGTTTGACGGATATTTCTGGCTCGACATTGTGTCGGAGTCTGTATGACCTTCCACTCTTATATAGTGTATTGAAAATCTTGATTTTATTATATTACCCACTTCGTTTAAGACTTTAAACGAGTCTTTTTGAATTTCGGCACTTCCGGGTACAAATTTAACTGCTTTGTCGCTGAATTTTACAATAAGTCCTCTGTCATCTATTTCTGCGGTTACTCCGTCTTCTTTTAAATTTTCTACATCTTCTTTTACTTTTTCGTAAGAGCTGTCTTCGTATTTTTGACTCATATATTCAAGCATAAGAGGATTTGTTGCACCGTTTTCACCGTCAAGAATGGAGTCTTTCCCTTCCATAATGTTTGCCTGATTGTCAAATATATTTTGAGAAAACGCTTTTCTTAGTGCTTCTTCCATGTTCTTAAAGGAGTTTACATCGGTTTGAGCAAGTGCATACAATACAACAAATGTTGCAAAAAGCAATGTCATAAAATCGGAGTAAGAAACAAGCCAACGTTCCAGATTTTCATGTTCTTCAGCTTTTTTCTTTTTTGCCATTAAGCTTTTTCCTTTTTATCTTCTTTTTTATCAAGAATATAGCATTCAAGTTTTCTTTCAATTAATGCGGGCGATTCTCCGGCTTGTATTGATAATATTCCTTCTATCATTACTTCTTTTGAAGTGAATATTTTTGCATATTTCCTTTTTGCTCTGGTTGAATACGGAATGGTTAATAAGTTTGCAATAACAAGACCGTAAATCGTTGCAACGAAAGCTACGGCGATACCTGCACCGAGCTTTGACGGATCGGATAAGTTCTGCATAACCTGAATCAGCCCGAGTACCGCTCCGATAATACCAAGTGTCGGAGAATAACCGCCGGCTGACTCAAGAACTTTTGCACCGGCTGCAATTTTTTCTTCCATTTGAGAAAGTTGTGTTTCCATCATATCTCTGACTAATGTCGGTTCGGCACCGTCGGCAACAGCTTCAAGACCAAGTTTTAAGAGCGGGTCTGATGCGTTTTTTGCTTCTTTTTCAAGAGCTATAACACCTTCTTTTCTTGCCTTTTGTGCATATTTAATTATTTCCTGAATAATTTCTTCGAATTTCGGAGGTTTGCCAAAATATACCACCTGAATACAGTGTGCGGCAACTTTAAAGTCTTCAAGCGGAAAACTTAAAAATACAGCCCCCGCCGTACCGCCGCCTACAATGAAGAATGCGGTGATTTGAAGTAATTGACCTATATTACCACCTTCCATGGCTTGACCGGTTAAAATAAAGGCAATACCCAGAAAGGTACCTATGACTGCTGCTATATCCATATTGCTAAAACTCCTGATTTACTGCCATATTATCGCAAAAACAAGCTTTTTTGTTGTCATATAATTGGTGTAAATTATTATTTTTTTACTTTAATTCGGGAATTTATTTTGATTTTGTTTTATAATTTGTTTGTTACAGGAGGGATATTAAAAAATGGAAAATAAGGGTCAAACGATAGCTCAAAAAATATTGTCCGCTCATGCGGGGCATAATGTTCAATTTAACGAGCTTGTAATTGCAAATGTTGATGTTTGTGCTACTCAAGACGGTACAGGTCCTCTTGCAATTAAAGAATTTAAAAAGCTGAATAAAAAATTGAATAATCCCGAAAGAACCATTCTTTTTATTGACCATGCAGCTCCCTCTTGCAGAAAAGAATTATCAAATGCTCATAAAACAATAAGAGAATTTGCATCCGAATACGGAGCAACTCTGTCTGATATCGGAAAAGGTGTTTGTCATCAAAGACTTGTTGAAGATTTTGTTAACCCCGGCGAAATCCTTGTGGGGGCTGATTCTCACACATGTACTTCGGGAGCTCTTGGTGCTTTTGCAACGGGAATGGGCTCAACCGATATTGCGGTTTCAATGGCGTACGGTAAAACATGGTTTAAAGTTCCAAAGTCTTTCAAAGTGGTTGTTAACGGAAAATTCAGGGAAAATATATCTTCTAAGGATTTAATGTTGTATCTTATCGGATTAATAGGTGCAGACGGAGCTACATACAGAGCTTTAGAATTTTTCGGCGAAACAATCGAAAATATGTCTATGTCGGAAAGATTTACTCTTGCTAATATGGCTGTTGAAGCGGGCGCAAAAGCCGGTCTTTTTGAAACGGACGACAAAACAAAAGAATACTTAATATCAAGAGGCAGAGGCGATAAATTTAAAGAAATCAAAGCTGATGCAGATGCGGAATATGAAAGAATTATTGAGATAGATGCATCAAAAATCGAACAAATGGTATCCTGCCCGCATACGGTTGATAACGTAAAAAAAGCCTCCGAATTAAACGATGTCAAGTTAAATCAGGTGTTTATCGGAACTTGTACAAACGGCAGATACGAAGACCTTAAAATCGCTGCCGATGTATTAAAGGGAAATAAAGTAAACGAAAACGTGAGATTGATTGTAGTTCCCGCCAGCATGGATATTTATAAAAAAGCTTGCAAAGACGGGTTGTTGGAAATATTTTTAGAAGCGGGAGCAAGCTTCTTACCGGCGGGATGCGGGCCATGTGTCGGTGTTCACGGGGGAATTCTGGGCGATGGTGAAGTTTGCCTTTCAACTCAGAACAGAAATTTCAAGGGAAGAATGGGAAATACGGAAGGTTTTATATATTTATCAAGCCCTTATACTGCAGCTAAATCCGCAATAAAAGGATATATTACTGAATAATTTTCTAAAATTCCTAAAATTTTGACGGGAATTAATATTATAAAAATTATCGCTTTAACCTTTACTATATACTGCAATTACACGGAGTTGCGGCGGTATTATAATTGATGCCATGGTATTGAATGAATAATGTATTTTTGATAAGCCCGAGTAATTTTTTGTTGGAAAAATAAAATATTTATTGTAAAATGAAATGAGATGCTTTTGCCGATGTGGCGAAATTGGTAGACGCACCAGACTCAAAATCTGGCGTGGTTCACCCCACGTGCCGGTTCGACTCCGGCCATCGG
>CADBOZ010000096.1 GCA_902796515.1 uncultured bacterium
ACGGCGAAAGCGTTTAGCTTTTGACGTTTGAGAAACCGTACCAAAATTGAAAATTTAATAAAACATATCGGGATGTAGCGCAGCTTGGTAGCGCACCTCGCTTGGGACGAGGGGGTCGCAGGTTCAAATCCTGTCATCCCGAAATCTTAAATTAAAAAAGCTTAGTCAGACTTGACTTGGCTTTTTTAATTTAAGCAAAAGGATGTGAGAGCGTGGCGGCAGACCGAAGAGGTCTGGCGGACAGCTCGACACTGGACTATGGCGACGTGAAAATCTCTGATTTTCTCAGGAGCTTTTTTGTATTAAAATCGCTCTGCCAGTTGAACAATAAGGTTAGCACACGATTTTAATTTCTACGCATTTACAATGCTTGAAATTTACAAATCGCTTTGCATACTTTATCTCTAGCGTTCGCAAAAGCTCACGCAGAGAATAAAGCAAAATCCTGTCATCCCGAAACTTTTATAAATAAAGGGTTTTAGCTATTTTGACTAAAACCCTTTTTGATTGATTTTTTATGTTTGCAACTGATTTTCGACCATCAAGGTCTAAGTGCTTTAAAATATTGAAAATATTTAAACGGTAAAACTGTACTCTTTTAAAACTACTGTTTAAGCGAATTTAGAACATTTTATAAAACAAAAATATTGTGGCTTTGTTAATTTTTTTATGAATTAGCTTCCCAAGATTTAAACACATTAATGCTTGGAATATCTATAATTTGGTCTGCTTCCCAAAGAGCTTTTACCATTTTGCTTGCTGAAATACCATATTTATGTTTTTTGCCATTGCTTGTTTCAACAATTGAACCACCGCTTGGAAAATCTTGTGTTACTTTTACTACTTGTTTTGGGTTTATATATACATTTCCTTCTTTGCTGTTTATTTGCATCATTGCACCAAAACTAATTGAATTCATTTTTATTTCCTTTCTGTATAATACGTTTATATAAAATTTTTAAAAAACAATTATTGCCATTGATTCTTGTTTTGTTTAATAAAAATTTACAATCAAGTTTATTGGCGTTTATAATCAAACAATATTAATTCTATATTGCATTTGTGCTCATTAAATTGGAACAAATTTAATTAAATCGTTCTAACTTGTTCGCAAATAGTTTTAGCTATTTTGACTAAAACCCTTTTTGATTAAATTTTTACTTTTGCGACTGATTTTCGACTGGTGGTATTAAAATCCGTTTATATTTCATTAATAATCATCAAGTATATTAATTGCATGTTAAAATGTACGATGCTTATGATTTTAATAAAGATGAAGATAATGCTTTTGTAAGAGCAGGAGCCGACAAAATTAAAGATAAAGATTTAGCATATGTTCATTTTGACGCTACAGTTAACCATGGGCTTAAAAATTCAAGAAAATTTTTAGAACAATCAGGTGGAGATTTTAATAAATATATTGAAATCAGAAGAAAATTTTATAATGATATTGTAAAAAACAAACCCAAACAAAAAAATAATATTAGAGGCTGGATGAATAGATTAAAAGAGTTAGAAGAAAACAGAGGTAATTTATTTTAAACCTATTGCAAGCATTACAACTTTGTTATTTTCTACAAAGAATAAAATACCTGCTTGACTGAATTCAAAACCTCTCCAAGACCAATTAATATAACTTTTATTAATATCATCAAATATGCTCCTTTTAAGGAGTATATTTTTATCAAGTTTTAGTAATTGCTGCTTTGATTTGATTTCAATAAAATCTTTATTCTTATAATTATATATATATACTTCAGGATAAGGTGCGATATTAGCTAAAGCATTAATGTCTTTTGTTCTATAAATATATTTAAGTTTTTTTGCAAAATCAAGAGCAACAGAAAAATATTCTTTTGGAAAGCATTTTTTACTTGCACCGATACATTGATATTTTTCAATAAGCATTGCTTGATTTCCGTCATTGCGTTCTTCAAAAGATGGACACCAATTGACAATTTCTTTTTTATACTCGAGATTTATAGTTGCAGTATTGTTGTTTTGTGCAAAAGAGTATAAATGATTAAAACAAATTAGACAAAGTAAGATTAATATTTTTTTCATATAATGATTTTAAATTATCTTGAATTCTTTGTAAATATTAAATTACACATAATTCTTTAACATAAATATCATCATTAACTATACATGGGCAAGAACAAGCATATCCTTGTTCATTAATATATTCATCTATTAAATTATTATTCTTATCATAAGATTTTGAGTGTGCAATAGATATTGTTGTTGGATTTGTACATTCAATTTCATACTTAATAATTTCATAATAAATGGACGTATTATTTATTTCATGTAGCTCATTA
>CADBOZ010000097.1 GCA_902796515.1 uncultured bacterium
AGTGGCTGAAGGCGGCACCCTGCTAAGGTGTTAGGTGGAGTAATCTGCCTCGAGGGTTCGAATCCCTCTTTCTCCGATTTTTTGTGCCCGAATTGGAATATTCAAGGGATGAGAACCCGAGAAGAGGGTTCGAATGCTACGACAAACAAGTTGAAGCGAAGCTGAAACGTAGTTTGACGGATGCAGCGAGCGTAAATTTCGAGGGCTGAAAGCCTGTAGAAATTAGCGAGAGTGCCTCTTTCTCCGATTTTTTTGTGCCCGAATTGGAATATTCAAGGGATGAGAACCCGAGAAGAGGGCATGCTTTTATAATATTTAAATGCATTTTTGTTCAATTTCTTGTTATAAAATTTATTAATAAATATTACAAAATATCTAAAAATTGCCAATAGGTAATGGTCTGTTAAAATTTTATTATGGCAAAGATATTTTTACTATTGCAGGACACATCACAGGATAATTTTGTTAAAAAAATCTGCGAATATAACAAGTTTGACTCTACTGTTATAACGGGCGAGCTTGAAGATATTTTAACTCAAATTCACCATGAAGCACCTGATATAATCCTTATTGACAACAAATATGAAAATTGCGAATTTGTTGTAAGACAAATTAAATCCGCATCAAAAAATGAAAACATTCAGGTTATCCTTCTTTTTGATAAGGAATATGAAACAAACTTTTTAAACCTTGCGGACGGAATTGTTGAATATCCGATAAGAGAGGATATTTTGTTAAGCGCCATAAATTCGCATACAAAAATAAAAAAATCTCTCGTAAGGTTATATGAAAACAATAAAGAACTGTCCAAAAGCTTATATCAGCTTAATGTTCTTTATAATACAAGTTCTCAATTTGCAGGAACTTTAAATACAAACAAACTTTACGATATTATGATTGAGGCAATGGAAAAAACATTAAGCTTTGATATTTCAAGCGCTTTGATTTTTAACACTACAGAAAAACCTATTTTTAACTTAAATACAATGTATCCCGCCGGAGAAAGCCTTGTTAATGCACTGAAAATTCGTTCTATTTTAAATTATAAAAATATAACCGAAAATATACAAATTCCTGACGATAAAGATTTTAATCTTATTGAAACGGTTCAAAAGACAAAACAAACGCGTTCGAATAATGTTTTCGGACTTGAAGCAATCAGCTATGATTCTCTTTTTGCACCGATTAAAGTCGGAGATGATTTCTTCGGAGTAATTGAATTATTCAGAAAAACACCCTTCACACAGGAAGATGTTACATGTTTTCAAGCAATAACTCATCAGGTGGCGCTTCCGCTAAGAAGTGCCAAATTATACGAAGAAATATCCGTGACAAACAAGAAGCTTGCAAAACTTGAACGAATAAAATCGGAATTTGTTTCAATTGTTTCACATGAATTAAGAACGCCGATAACATCAATAAGCAACTCTCTTGAAATAGTTTTAAATGAACAGGCAGGGACAATAAACGAGGATATCAGAAACTTTATTTCAATTGCAAAAAGAAACATTGAAAGATTAAAAGGAATTATCAAAGACTTACTTGATTTACAAAAAATTCAAACCGGAAAACTTGATTTTGAATACAAAATGGTTGATATTAAACCGTCGTTTGAACTTTTACAAAACACTTTTACTCAAATTGCACGGGAAAAAGATATTGAACTCAATTTTGATATCTCTGAAAATCTTCCTCAGGTCTATGCGGATATAAGAAGAATTGAGCAAATTATATCAAATCTCATTACAAACGCTCTTAAATTTACTCCGAACGGCGGCAGAATAACGGTTAAAACAAGCCTGACGGATGCAAATGAAATAAACGGCAAAAATCTCGTTTGTCCGAATAATATCCCCGAAGGGCAATACATAAAAATAAATGTTGAAGACACGGGAATAGGCATTAAAGAAGAAGATATACCGAAAATTTTTGATAAATTCTCGCAAATTGAAAGTTCATTAAACAGGAATAAAGGCGGGGTCGGACTCGGACTTACAATTACGAAGCAATTAATCGACTCTCATCTTGGTGCTATATGGGTAGACAGCGAAGAACAAAAAGGCTCAAATTTCAACTTTGTGCTTCCGCTTCCGGATGATAAAAAAATATTTATAATGGATTTATCAAAAACCTTGATAAACGGTAATTCCACAGGTGTTATAAAAATAAAAGCAAAAAAAGAACTTAATATAATAGAAATATTAAAGGAAAACAAGCTTTTAAATCTTTCAAAGATGTCAAAAGAAATGACCTTGGAAAACAATGACAACATCACATATTGCACATTTATTCCGAAGATTTCTTCGGGTTCATTCAATGCAATTTATTCAAATTTGAGTGAATATTGTTCAAAATTCAAACAAGAAAAAGCTTTAAAAGAATATGATATAATGTTAGAAAAAATTTATTGCGCCGATACAACGTGCATTAATAACGTTATAAAGATGCTGGATAATGATTAATTTAGAGGAAAAAATGAAAAAAATTCTGATAGTCGATGATGAAAAAGATATAGTTGAAACATTGTCCTTTATGCTTAAAGCTAAAGGCTTTGAATGCATAACGGCATTCGACGGAGAGGAAGGATTAAATCTTGCAAAAAATTCATCTCCCGACCTTGTAATACTTGATGTTATGATGCCTAAAATTAACGGGTATAAGATTTGCAGACTTTTAAAATTTGATAATAAATATAAAAATATTCCTATAATAATGATAACCGCAAGAAGTCAGGAGGAAGACAAAATAATAGGAGAGGAAACAGGTGCGGATGAATACATAACAAAACCGTTTGAATTCAGCGAAGTTTTGGACAAAATAAATAAATATCTTGCTTAAAATAGGAAAATTAAAATGGATTTATTAAACGACAATAATTCACCTGATAATAAAACACTTGATAAGTTAAAATACGATCTTGTCCGCGACGGGCTTGTAACTTATGACGATATTGAGCATGCTCAAGAACTTGCACTTGCACAAAATACAAATATCGGTCAGGTTTTAATTAATACAAACATAATAGATGAAAATGCTTTAATGAAGTTTTTGGAAGAAAAACTTCACACCCCGTGCGTTGACCTTGAAAGTTATTCAATAGATAAAAAATGTTTGGATTTTATTAATTTTAAAGATGCACTTAGATTTAAAATTTTACCTTTATTCATTATTGAAGATACTTTAACTATTGCTATGGCAGACCCGATGGATTTGTTTTCAATAGATAAAATTATGCAAATCACGGGAAAAAACATCGACCCTGTTATAGCTTCCGAAAAAAGTATTTTGAAAAAAATCAATGAATACTATGACATTAAAAGCAAAGTAAACGACATAAACACTGAAAATATAAAGAATTACAGCTGGCAGGAAGAGCTCCACAATGATGATTTCTCATCCGAGCATATTCAGGGATTATTTAGAGCAATTTTAAAACAAGCAATAGGACAGGGTGTTCATGAGTTATTCTTTGAAAATACCGATGACGGGCTTTCCGTAAACTTTAAAATGTCCGAAAAGATAGTTACAACAGGTACTATTCCGAGTCTTCTTGTTAATCCTTTTAAGCAATCTTTAAAATCAACCTGTAATTTAGACCCGAACGTATTTGAAATTCCGCAGCTCGGAAAACTGAATTTTAAAGTCGACACAAAAGAATTAACCGCAAGCATCAGCGCATTCCCCACAATCAGCGGAGAAAGAATTCTGATTAAAATCTATCATCCTCCGGTTTCAATAGAAAAAATGAATATTCCCGAGGATAAAATAGAATTGATAAGAAATTCTCTTGAAAAACCCGGAGTTGTTTTAATTTGCGGAGCATCTTTATCCGGAAAAACACATTTAATTTATTCTATTATTTCGAGTTTAATTCCGAAAAATAAAAATGTAATGACTCTTGAATCAATAGCAAAATACAAGCTTAAAAATGTTGCACAGTGCGAATTGAATGAAAATATCGGCTTTAACCTTGATAAAGCAATGAGATTTATTGAATTCCAATCTCCGGATATTATTTATTTTGAAGGAATTACGACAAAAGAAGGGCTTGATTTCTTTACTTCTTTAACTTTAAAAAACAAGGCGCTTATTACTGAATTTCTGGCGGAAAATATGGATGACCTCAGAAGAAAATTTGAGTTTAGCGAATTTACAATGTTTAAATCCGTTATAAGCTGCCTGATATTTATACACAACAAAGACAGTATTGAAGTTTTTGATAAATCCGAGCTGGATAAATATCTTCTTAACTGATAAAAATCAATCAAACGTTCTAGTATCTAAAGATGATTAAAAAAATCAAAAAAGGTTATATAATCGCACTATGAACAAAACAACAATACTAGAAATTTGGAATAATTTACATCCCATGACACACTTCTGGATTATTATAAGTTCGGTTGGCGTGTTAACTTTATACGGATTAATGTATTCCCTTTAATAAATCTACTTCTTGGGTTTAAAATTTACTTTAATATTATTTATCTGAAGAAGATACTTTTTCAGGTCGCCTATATTTTGGTTTTCCTCTAAAAGGTCTTTTCCGGCAATATTTTTATGCAAAAGTGAATCTTTGGTCTTTTCAAAATCAGACTTTTCACCCGAAAGCTTTCTTGCTAAATCGTCTATACTTTTAGGATTGTATTTAGAATACATTGAAAGTATTTCGGCTTCGGATTTTCCGACAGGAAGTTTATACAGCCATTTTAAAGTAGCTATATCGTTTTTGGAAATATTAACTACTCCGTATTCATGCGGAACATACATAATATCCCCTTTTGTTTTTGAATGTCCGAGTCCGATACTGTGACCTATTTCATGCAATATTGTATGAAAAACTTCATTCTCATCCATATACTGATGATGCAAAATTCCGTCCGATAAACCTATCGAAAGCTCTGCCGTATAGTATCTTCCGAGTTTATCAAAATTAAATGTACAATTGCCGAGTGATTTCCTGTCCACCCTTCTCCAATCGACATTTATGTATGAATCATTAAGGTTCATAACTCTTTCAAAAGAAATAATCCCGCCCGAAAGAGTTTCCCACGTATTAAAAGCATCTATTATCATCTGGGTATATTTATATTCATCCTGAATATTGCCTTTTGATTGATACCAGTTGAATTTACCGATAAAAACCTTTAAGGGCATAACGGAAGTATCCCATCTGGATAATTTTCCTTTATTAAAACAATCGCCAAGGTATGTAATAGTTTGCATATAAAAATATAATATCATATAATATTGTTGTTGATAAATCAAATTGACTCAGGGAGAAAAATTACTATGATGAATATGATGCAGGTAATGCAGCAAGCTCAAAAAATGCAAAAAAAATTCAAAGAAACTCAAGAAGAGCTTGAAAAATCGGAAATTGTAACAACATCGGGCAACGGTGCGGTTACGGTTACCCTTACAGGACAAGGTAAATTTAAGGCAATAAAATTAACAGGCGCTGCTATTAATCCCGAAAACCCCGAAAGTGTTGACAGCGATTCAATCGAAATGCTTGAAGATTTGTTAACGGAAGCGTTAAGCTCGGCAACAATTAAAGCAACAAATCAAATGGAATCAAAAATGAAATCCATCACCGGCGGCATATCTATTCCCGGATTATTTTAAAGACTATGGAATACACTAAACCACTTGCAAAATTAATAGAGCATTTTCAACATCTTCCGTCCATAGGGCCGAAAACCGCACAAAGGCTGGCACTTTATGTTGTGAAAATGCCTGAAAATGAAGTTAAGAATTTCGCTTCGGCTTTAACTGAAGCGAAATCAACAATTTCATATTGCGAAGAATGCTTCAATATGTCATGCTCCAGTCCTTGTGAAATTTGTTCAAATCCTTCGAGGAACAGGGGTATTATATGTGTTGTAGCCGAAACAAAAGACTTAATGGCAATTGAAAAAACAAATGAATACAACGGACTGTATCATGTCCTTCAAGGTTTAATTTCCCCGATAGACGGTATCGGCCCCGACGATATCAGAATTAAAGAGCTTTTATTCAGGGTTAATAAAAATAACGTATCGGAAATTATTCTTGCACTTAATCCTTCTGTTGAAGGTGAAGCAACAAGTTTGTATTTAACAAAACTGCTAAAACCGTTTAATATTAAAGTATCAAGAATTGCTTTCGGTTTGCCCATGGGCTCGGAGCTTGAATATGTAGATGAAATGACGCTTGCAAGAGCTCTTGAAGGCAGAGTTGAGCTCTGACAAGCATCTTCTCATTTTATTTAAACCATTGAAGCATCTTTTTCTTTCTGTAATTTGTAATGGTGTCGTAAGTTAATTCCGTATTTTTGTCAAAAACTTTATGTGCAGTTAAATATGCATTTGCCGTATCTATAGAAGAAAAGGTCGGAACTCCGTATATCTGGGCAATTGTTCTTATCTGGAAACCCGCATGTTGAGAATTTTTGCCGGTTGTAGGAGTATTGATAATAAAACTCAAACGTCCGTTTTTCATACGTTTTTGCAATTTATCAATCATGAATTTTTCAATCATTTTAGACGGTATTCCGTTTCTTTCAAGGAATTTATGCGTTCCCCACGTTGCCATGATGAAAAATCCGTGCTTAAACATACGTTTTAACATAGGTAATGCCGGTTTTTTATTATGGTCATTTAACGACACCAGTACTCTTTGCTTTTCTTTTGAAAAATGGTAACCGCCCGCAATAAATGCCTTATAGAGCGCCTTTTTATATGTTGTATCAATTCCCAAAACTTCGCCCGTTGACTTCATTTCGGGAGCTAAAGCAGGATCAATTCTGTTTAATTTTTGCCATGAAAATATCGGCATTTTAACGCTTACAAGGTTTGTTTTTTTATATAACCCCGTGCCAAAGCCCGCTCTTCTTATTGATTTGCCCAGAATTGCCCTTATCGCAATTTTTACCATTGGTATACCGGTTACTTTGCTCATAATGGGTACTGTTCTTGACGCCCTCGGATTTACCTCTATTACGTATACTTTGTCATCTTTAATTATGAACTGGATGTTCATTAAGCCTTTAATGTTTAATTTTCTTGCAATTTTAGTTGCATATTTTACAAGGATTTTTTCATTTTTCTTTGAGATTTTCTGACTCGGATAAATGCTCATCGAATCGCCCGAATGCACCCCTGCGCGTTCTATATGTTCGCAAATACCCGGAATTAAAACATCTCTTCCGTCTGAAATTGCATCCAGTTCAACTTCCATGCCCTCAATATACTGGTCTATTAAAACAGGATGTTCATTTGAGAATTTGAAAGCTTCGGAAATATACGTTATTAATTCTTCGTCATTGTATACAATCTGCATTCCGCGTCCGCCGATAACATAACTCGGACGAACAAGCACCGGATACCCTATCTCTTTAACGGCATTCAGCGCCTGAGTTGAGGAAGTAACGGCACATCCTTTCGGTTGAGGTATTTCAAGCTCCTTCAGAAGTTTTTCAAACATTTTTCTGTCTTCAGTCATATTAATGCTTTCAAGACTTGTCCCCAGAATTTTAACACCTTCAAATTTTAATTTTTCGGCAAGATTAAGTGCTGTTTGACCTCCGAATTGAACAAGAACGCCTTTCGGATTTTCTTTTTTCACAACATTCATAACATATTCGATATTCATCGGCTCAAAATACAATCTTGTTGCAATATCAAAATCCGTTGAAAGCGTTTCTGGATTTGAATTTATCATCACCGATTCATAGCCGTTTCTTATCAGTTCACGGGCAGCATGCACCGAACAATAGTCAAATTCTATCCCCTGACCGATTCTTATCGGGCCTGAACCGAGAACAAGAATATTATCTTTTAATTTATTCTCATCCTGATTTTTAAATTTGTAATCTTCAAATTCATCTTCTTCACCATATACCGAATAAAAGTACGGTGTGCTTGCTTCAAATTCTGCAGCGCACGTATCAACAAGCCGAAATGCCGGAAGAATATTAAAGGTCTGAAGTGTATCTATCGTCGTCTGAGTTAAATTTATAATTTCTTCATCAAGAAATCCGGCTTTTTTAGCTTTTGCGTAAAGTTCTTTTGTAATTTCCGGCGTTGTCTGAAGTTGATACTCTATGTCAACAATTTCTTTTATTTTTGCAATAAACCACTTATCGATTTTCGTTATTGCGCAGAGTTTTATAATATCAACACCGTTTCTTAATGCCTGCGCAATTCTAAATATTCTTCTGTCATCCTGAATATAAAGGTCATTTATAAGTTCTTCGCTGTTTTGATTTTCAAAACCTCTGTGCAAAAGTCCCGTGTATCTTTCTTCAAGGGATGTAACGGCTTTTTTAAATGCGGAATTGAAATTTCTTCCGATAGCCATAATTTCGCCCGTGGCTTTCATTTTCGTTCCTAAAATTCTGTCCCCCGATGAAAATTTATCAAAAGGCCACTTCGGAATTTTAACAACGACATAATCAAGCGCAGGCTCAAATGCTGCTGAAGTTTTTTGAGTAACCGAATTTTTAATTTCATGCAGATTGTATCCTATTGCAATTTTTGTTGCAATTTTTGCAATCGGATAGCCTGTTGCCTTGCTTGCAAGTGCCGAAGAACGACTTACTCTCGGATTAACTTCTATTACATAATACTGGTTTGAATATGTATCAAGCGCAAATTGCACATTGCATCCGCCTTCAATATTCAAAGCACGAATGATTTTAATTGCGCTTGAGCGAAGCATTTGAAATTCATTGTTTGTTAAAGTTTGACTCGGAGCAACAACAAAACTGTCACCCGTGTGAATACCTATAGGGTCAATGTTTTCCATATTACAAATTGTTATACAGGTATCATTGGCATCTCTCATAACTTCGTATTCGATTTCTTTAAAGCCGGCTATTGATTTTTCAACAAGCACCTGATTAATAGGAGATTGCGCAAGCCCCTGATAAACTATATCTTCATATTCTCTGGCATTTTTTGCTATTCCTCCTCCCGAACCGCCGAGAGTGAAAGCAGGACGTATGATTATAGGGAAGCCTATTTTATTGCTAAATTCAAGAGCTTCTTCATAACTTGAAACGGTACGGCTTTCGGGAACAGGCTCACCGATTTCTTTCATCAAATGCTTAAAACGTTCTCTGTCTTCGGCATTTTTAATTGACTCTATGCTTGTACCGAGTAATTTTACATTATATTCCTTTAAAACCCCCTCTTTATCAAGTTCGCATGCCAGATTAAGCGCTGTTTGACCGCCGAGTGTCGCAATTAATCCCTGAGGACGTTCTTTTTGTATAATTTTTGTTAAACAATCAACCGTAAGAGGCTCAATATAAACCTTGTCTGCCATTTCTTCATCGGTCATAATTGTTGCCGGATTAGAATTGACAAGAACTACTTCAATACGTTCTTCCTTCAAAGCTCTGCAAGCCTGAACGCCCGCATAATCAAACTCTGCCGCCTGTCCTATCACAATAGGGCCCGAACCCATAACAAGAACTTTTTTTATGAATTTATTTTTCATCTTTTTACCTCGTCAAGTCTTCTAGCTTCTTTTTTTATTATGTTTACCCATTCATCAAAAATGATTGAGGCATCACAAGGCCCGGGGTTTGCTTCCGGATGAAACTGCACTGCATAAATACCGAGGCTCGGTATTTCAAACCCTTCAAGAGTATCATCGTTTAAGTTTTTGTATGTTATTCTCATTGATTTTGTTATTGTTTCGGGGTTTACCGCATAACCATGATTTTGGCTTGTCATCATCACCTTGTTATTTTCAACATTTATAACAGGGTGATTTCCGCCTCGATGCCCGTATTTTAATTTATATGTTTCCGCTCCCGCAACAATTGCAAGTAATTGATATCCGAGGCAAATTCCAAACATTGTAATCTTGCCCATCATGTATTTTATTTGCGTTGCCTGATATTTAAAATCGGCGGGATTTCCGGGGCCGTTTGATAAAAATACCGCATCATAGTTATTTTCAAGAATTTCTTCAGCCTCAACATCCGCAGGATAAATTACTATTCTGCAATCTCTCTTTGCAAGAGAGGAAAGTATACTTTTCTTTACGCCGTAGTCAATAAGGGCAACATTCATTTTACCTTTGGGATTAAATACATATCTGCTTTTGCAGGATACTTCCTTTATAATATCCTCACCTGTTCTAAAGCTTTGAATTTGAGCCAATCTTTCGTTTACATATTCTTTTCCGACATCGTTTGAAGTTATAAACGCCGTCATTGTCCCTTTTTCTCTTATTTTTTTAACCAGCGCTCTTGTATCAATTCCGTCAAGGGCAATTACATTTTTTTCTTTGAGGTAACTGCTCAAGCTTTCTTTGGATTTATAGTGGCTTTCCGTTTCGCAATAATTTGCCGCAATAAATCCCGCAACGCGGGGATAGTCAGACTCAAAATCGAAATCATTTATACCGTAGTTACCTATTTCGGGATACGTCATTACAACTATTTGTTGCGCATAACTCGGATCTGTTAAAATTTCCTGATAGCCCGTCATAGAGGTATTAAAAACTATTTCTCCTTCAATTCCTCCGGATGCCCCGAAAGAACGCCCTTTTAATACCGTTCCGTCTTGTAAAATTAATGTTCCCATTATATTTCCTCTTGAATTTCTTTATAAACTTTTTTTATTGCTTCGATTTTATCTTCAGCTTTCGTTATCGCCCTTCCGAGAACTATAAAATCCGCTCCGTTTTTTATTGCATCATGCGGCGTTGCAACTCTTTTCTGGTCATCTTTAAGACTCCAAACGGGTCTTATTCCGGGAGTTAAAACTTTGAAATCTTTTCCGAGCTCTTCTTTTATATACTTTAACTCGTTTGCCGAAGCAACAACTCCGTCCAATCCTGCAAGCTGTGTATTCTTTGCCAATTTTACCACAAAATCTTTTGTCGTATTCCTGTTATCGAGCTCGTTTTTTAATACCTCATCCGAAATACTTGTTAAAACAGTAACGGCAAGAATTAACGGCGGGTTAATTCCGAGTTCTTCCGCTGCTTTATATGCCCCCGCTTTTGCGGCTTTCATCATCTCAATTCCGCCCGTAGCATGAACATTAAAAAAAGTTGCTCCGTTTTTTACAATGTTATAAGAAGCTTTTTCCACCGTATTCGGAATATCGTGAAGTTTTATATCCATAAAAAAGTTTGAATTTTTTTCTTTTATATAATTTATTATTTCAAGACCATATCCGCAAAACATCTGTAATCCGACCTTAAAAGTGCCGATATAAGGACTTAAAGCATCTACAAGCATTTTTGCTTCTTCAATTTTTTCCACATCAAGCGCAAGTACAAGTCGTTTTTTGATATCTTCATTATTCATTTATTACTTTTCCTTTTAATCTCATGCCTTTATAGGGTGATATTTTACATTTTGATTTAAAAAACATGGGTGCAACCGTCCAATACTCTTCCGGTGCTATTTTAACTGTTTTTGTGTTTAAAACTCTCAAAATTTTTCTGGGATTATATGACATTTTTTCCAATGCAATGTTAAGCCCGAATGTTTGATTGGTCAAAGAAAAAGCCGTTTCAAGCCCCGTTATTCCGTTAGGAGATTCAAAATAAGGTTTTAATTTTTCCTCATTTGAATGGGGAGCGTGGTCTGTTGCAATAACATCTATCGTTCCGTCAATTATGGCATTCATTACAGCTCTTTTATCCGCTTCAGACCCCAGAGGAGGATTCATTTTATAGGTTCCGGAGTTATCAACATTTTCATTTGTAAACATAAAATAATGCGGAGCGGTTTCCGCCGTAATTTTTAAACCGCTTTTTTTTGCATTTCTTATCAAATCAATGCTTTCTTTTTTTGAAATGTGACAAAAATGAAGCCTCGGATTATATCCTTCTTCAAGCGCTTTTTTATACAATTTTATTTGCATTTCAACTTCTCTTGTTTCATTTTCACAATGAGATAAAATAAGTTCTTCGCTTTTTAGTGCCTGAAGAAAAGTTTCTTCATCTTCAAGAGGCAATCCGTCATTAGAAAAGGCAACGGCACCGGCTTCTTTGAGTTTTTTAAAATCTACAAGTTCAAGCGTGTTAAGGTTTTTTGTAATTGCAGCCACCGGATATATTGTAAATTTATATTTTTTTGCTTTCGATAAAATATATTTTATTGTATCAACGTTATCGCAAACGGGATTTGTGTTCGGCATGGTGCAAACTCCGCCATATCCGCCTTTTATCGCCGATTTAATTCCCGTTTCTATTGTTTCTTTGTATTCAAATCCCGGTTCTCTAAAGTGAACATGCATGTCTATAAATGAAGGTACCGAAATTGTTTCATAATAACTTTTCATTTTAAAGTCCCATGGAAGCTAACATTATATCCAGTATTGCCATTCTGACATATACTCCGTTTCTTGCCTGCGTTAGGATAGTCTTAGCGTTTTGCATTTCCAAAACATCGCTTTGTATTTCGATATTTCTGTTAACAGGCCCCGGATGCATTAAAAATGCGGCATACGGAAGGTTATCTTTTGTTATTTGATATCTTCTTATATATTCTTCAATATCAATAAATTCCTTAATTCTTTCCCTTTGAATTCTTAATGCCATAATTATATCCGCTTCTTCAAAAGCTTCTTTTAGTGATGAAAAATAGCTTACACCTTCGATTTTTTCACCTATCATGTTTTCGGGCGCAAGACATCTTATATTCATATCGGTTTTTTTAAGAAGAGCAATATTTGACTTTGCAACTCTTGAATGAGCTATATCGCCGACAATTGTTATTGTTTTACCCGATAAATTCATAAAATGCTTTTTCATTGTATAGAAATCAAGAAGCGCCTGTGTCGGATGAGAATTTGTTCCGCTTCCGGCATTAATAAAAGCTATATCTTTATAATATTTTTTTTCGGAAAGCTCTTTAACAAGATTGTTTTCAACATGGCGCATAACAAATATATCCATTCCTATGGCAGCCAGATTATTTATCGTGTCATAGAGCTCTTCTCCTTTTTGAATTGAAGAAGTTTGAGCGCAAAAATCATATTTATGTGCATTAAGCTTGTTTTCCGCCATTTCGAAAGACAATTTTGTTCTTGTCGAATTTTCAAAAAACATATTTATGACATTGGCATTTATATGGTTTGATTTTCTTATCCCTTTTTCAAATTCCTGCGCTCTGGTATAAATTTGAGCTATATCGTCTACTGACAAGCTTTCAATATCAATTAAATTTTTTATCATTTTTTACCTTCTGCTTCCCGGTTTAACAAGTTCAACTCCGCTTTTACATAAAGGACACTCTTCCGGTTTATATGTAACCGGAGAAGATTTTAAAAGCGAATAAATTTTAAAATCATTTTCAAATTTTCCGTTTGTTCTGTCTACAATACAGGCAACGCCCGCTATTTTGCAGTTAAATTCTTTTATTGCCTCTTTTGTTTCAAAAATTGTTCTGGCAGTTGTAATAACATCTTCCACAATTAATATTCTTTCGTTCTCTTTTATGGAATAACCGCGCCTTAAACACATTTTATCGTCTTTTCTTTCAACAAAAAGATTTCTTTTTCCTGTATGTTTTGCAACTTCATATCCGAATATTATTGCTCCGATTGCAGGAGAAACAACCGTATCAAATTCAAGTCCTTTTAACTGTTCTTTAAGCTCCGAAGCCAGTTTATCAACTATATCAGGATATTGGTACAATTTTGCGCATTGAAAATAAGTATCCGAATGAAGTCCTGAAGTAAGGCAAAAATGCCCGTGCAAAAGCCCTTCCGCTTTTATTAACAACTCTTCAACATTTGCCATTTATTTACCCTCTTGCCAATCTTATCTTACTTTTTAAATCTTCAAAATCTTTGAAATTATTTTTATTTATAAATTCTTCAATATCAGCTGCAATATCCGATATCACGGACGGATTTGTAAAATTTTCGGTTCCTGTTTGAACGGCATCCGCTCCTGCCGATATAAATTCAAACACATCATCAATTTTTGATATACCGCCGAGTGCTATTACGGGAATATCAACAACGCTTTTTATTTGACTTACATAATATAAAGCAACAGGCTTAATGCATCTTCCCGACAGACCGCCCTGAACGGATTTTTTTGTAAATACTTCACCGTTATAATTTAATTTAATTCCGAGTCCATGCAATGTATTTATTGCGCTGATACAATCGGCTCCGGCGTTTTGAACCGCAAGAGCCAGCGGTTTTATATCGGAAACATTCGGCGATAATTTCACGATTAAAAACCCGTCATAATTTTTTCTTATTTTAAAAACAAGTTCTTCAAGTGTTTTTGGATTTTTACCGAACTCAAGACATCCCGAATTAACATTAGGGCATGAAACATTGACTTCTATTGCTTTTATATTATTATCATTCACAATTTTCGCCAATTTTTCATAATCTTCAAAGCTTGAACCCGCTATATTTAAAATAAAATCAATCTTTTTTTCTTTTAACACCGGCAATTTTTCTTTAATAAAGCGTTCAATTCCGACATTTTCAAGCCCGATTCTGTTTATCATGCCCGAAGTTACTTCAAAAATCCTATCCCCCTTATTTCCGAGGCGTTTTTCCAATGTTATTCCTTTTGTTACGACACCGCCTAAATATTCAAGGTTAATAAAATCTTCAAATTCATTGTTGTATCCGTACGTTCCGCTCGCACCCAAAATCGGGGTTTTAAGCACTAAAGAGCGATTATGTGATTTTAATACGGTTTTTAGTTTTTCTATTCCCATATCACTTCATCCCCTCTGAATATCGCTCCGTCTTTACAAACAGACGCTCTTTCAATGTTTCCGTCTTTTAAAATTTCAATGGTACAGCCCCTGCACACCCCGATAGAACAAGCCATAACCCTTTCCATCGCAACAAATGACATTATATTATGTTTCTTCGCCGTTTCGCTTACCCCTTTTAAAACAGGGTAAGGCCCGCATGAATAGATTACTCCGATATTTTTTTCTTTAATAATGTCATCAAGTCTTTCCAGCACGCTTCCGCCGAGCTTTATTTCGTCACTTCCAGAAATAACTTCGTTTTGCTCCTTAAAGCCTGTTATGAGATAATTTTTAATATTATTTTTGTTTAATTCTTTCTTCAAAAACAGCATCGGTGCAATTCCGATACCGGCTCCGACAAGCAGACAATTTTTATTTAAAATTTCAAAACTGTTGCCGAGAGGTGCAATAAATTCAATCTCATCATCCGCTTTAAGTGACGATAAGTATTTTGTGCCGTCACCTTGAAGCTTCATAAGTATTGTTATTACATTATTTTCAAAATCAGCAACACTGAAAGGGCGGCGGAATGTATGGTTTGGGCACAAAATTGAAATAAATTGACCCGCACGAACATTTTCAAGCGATGAAGCAATTTTGATTTCATAAACATTTTTCGCTTTTTCCGTAATATTTTGAATTTTGCCCTTGTAATTTTTCAATTTTTTCCCTTTTTGTAATAAAAAAGAAGGCTGAAGCGCAATGCTCAAACCTTCTTTTTAATCTTTATTAATTTTATGCTTATTTTTAACTATAATCACCATATCTATATACACCGATTTTTAATTATTATAAACCAATAATGCTACTTAATAAATAGTAGGTAAATAATATTTAACAATTTTATTCAAGTTCAAAATCACCGAGATAAACATTTTTCAAAGTATGGCGCAAATTGTTATCGTCGCTTTTAAAATGAACTTTAATATAATTTCTCGTAACGGCACTGTACAAGCCTGTTTTTGGCGATTTTTTCTGTATTAAAATTTCTTCATTTCGATTTTTATTATTATTCAAAAAGTCGCAATGCAGTTGTTTTGATAAATTCATTATCTTTTCAACGCGCTCTTTTTTAATTTTATCCTGAATTTGATTTTTCATATTATAAGCAGGCGTGTTTTCTCTTCTTGAATAAGGAAAACAATGGATTGACGACAGTTTTGCAAGCTTTAAATTTTCATATGTTTCAAGAAAATCTTCGTCGCTTTCATCGGGAAAACCGACAATTATATCCGAACCGAGATAAGGCATATCAAAGGATTTATGAAGCTTTTCAATAACTTCAAGAGCTTCTTTTACCGTATAATTCCTGTTCATTGCCTTCAAAGTCTTATCCGACAGAGATTGAAGCGAAAGATGAAAATGCGGACAAAATTTCTTTGAATTTTTTAAATAAGAAATAATGTCATCCCCGAGTTCGTTAATATACAAAGAGCCGAGCCTGTAGCGGTGAATTTGACTATTTTCAAGGGCCTCAAGTAAATTAAGGAAAGTTTTATTTATATCCTGTCCCCATTGACCTATATGAATTCCGGTTAAGACAATTTCTTTTATTCCTGAAGCAGACACTATATCAATTTGTTTTAATATATTTTCAAGAGAATTTGAGCGGGAATTTCCTCTTGCATAAGGAATAATGCAATACGAGCATCTGTTGTTGCACCCGTCTTGTATTTTTATGCTGACTCTTGTTGTGGAAGGATTTTGAAGAAACTTATTTTCAAAATTTTTAACCGCAAAAATATCTTCAACAAAAAAGTCTGATTTATCGATATATTTTACTATGTTCATTTTTTCGCTGTTGCCTAAAACAAGGTCAACCGAAGAAAAATTAAACAAAGAATGCTGTTTATAGGTTTGTGCTATACAGCCCGTTAAAACTGTTTTGATTTCGGGGTTTTTCCTTTTTGCCTGATTTAGAAGATAATTTGCCGTTGAATCTCCGGAAGAAGTGACGGTACAGGAATTTAAAATATAGATATCCGCGTCTTCAATATTTTCAACAGGTTTATAACCAAAATTTATAAGTTCATTTTGAATAATTTGACCTTCAAGCTGGTTTTGTTTGCATCCGAGAGATTTTAAATAAAAGGTTTTCATAAAAAATATTTTAGCATGAACAACAATCCGCCTTTTTGAAAATCCATGGTTTAAAATTTTTATTTAATTATTGATATTCCAGACCGATTTCATCACACAAAGAATTAAAATATTCGACCGATTCATATAAATCTTCTTCGTCAAATATTTCAAAAGTCACACTCGGATACAATTGCATCTCTTTTAAAGTCAGCAGGATTTCTTTTATATTAATATCACCCTTTAAAAGGCTTGAATGCGAATCTTCGTCTTTAAAGTTACTGTGAAAATGCATATGTTTCAGCATAATACCGTAGTTTTTAATCCATTGACCGACAGGGTATTCCGAATGAAGATTGCAATGACCTATATCGATTGTTGCACCGAAATACGGCGAATTTACGGCAGCAATAAGGCTTCTTATAAAATCGGAGTTCGGCTCATGGACATTTTCAATGGTTAAATTTATGCCGAGTCTTTCAAACTCTTTAACAAACTCTTTAAAAAACTCTATATTTTTAATAAAAAACATTTCCTGATATTTTTTCTGTTTCAAAAGATTATTAAAACAGGTATGAAAAACAACGGTTGATACATCAAAAGCTTCCGCAAGCTCAAGGCTTTGATAATATCTTTTTAAACTTACTTCAGCTATAAGCGGGTCTTTTGCCGCAATATTGAGGTTTGAAAAAAATCCGTGAAGTGTTGTTTCACCTTTAAAATCTTTTAGAATTTCTTTGTATTCTTTTTTATTTTTTTCATAATCTTCTTCAATATCCGCCAGTCTTCCGAATCTTGAAATTTCAATTCCGCAGTTTAATTTTTCGGCTATTTTTATTGCCTGACCGAAATCATGGTATGATACCGTTGAGGATATGAATCTGTGAATTTTATTTTTCATTAATTAAATTATAATTTAAAATCAGGAATATGTTAAATGTACATAATTGAATTATTTGTAAAAATAAAGAACGACCTTAAAAACAAAAAATATAAAAATTCTTTTAAAAAAGAGGAGCAAATTGTTCGGGAAGAAGAAGCATGCAACCATCTTTTCGTTCCGATTGACTCAACGGGAAGAGTCCTTGCCTGTTCAAAATGCGGGGAAATATATAAACTGAAAAAAAATGAAGTAAACCCGTTTAAATAATTTCAGAAAAAAGTTTATGTGTTAATATTAAAAAATAAAAGGAGATAGAAATTATGCTAAATGAAAAAATGGAAAAAGCATTTTTAGAACAAATAAACAAAGAACTGTTTTCGGAATATCTTTATTTATCAATGAAAGCATATTTTGCGGATTTAAACTTACAGGGATTTGTTAATTGGATGAATGTTCAGGTTCAGGAAGAACATGCTCATGCTATGGGAATGTTTGATTATGTTATTGAAAGAGGCGGAAAAATCGTTCTTGAAGCGATTGATAAGCCGGAAAACAACTGGAAAAGCCCGTTAGAAGTATTCAGAGCAATTTTAAAACACGAACAATTTGTAACTTCAAGCATAAACTCGGTTGCAGATGTTGCCGATGAAACGCATGACAGAGCTGCAGCAATTTTCTTAAACTGGTATATCAAAGAACAAGTTGAAGAAGAAGCAAATGTCGGCGGTATATTAGCACAACTTGAACTAATCGGGGAAGATAAAAACGGTCTTTTTGCACTTGATAAAGAGCTTGCAACAAGAACATTCGTTGCACCCGTTATCGGTTAATAAAAAAATAATTAAATTTTGTAACACCTTTAGCAAAACTAAAGGTGTTTTTTTATTAATTATATTATAATAACTCTGTAATAATTATTGCTATCACTAATAAGGATTTTGTATGTCGTCAGGACTGTATTCTTCATCATCTGTTTACAACAGATATACTACAAGTTCACAAAATTTTGCGCAGCAAATTTCAAATTTATACGCAAGAACAGCTTCCACACGCGGAAGTGATACCATGACCGCAACGCAAAAACGTCATGCGGCGAGCATTCTTGATGAAAATTTAACTCCGATGGCAGTCGCATACTATAACATTTTTTCAACGATGGATGAAATTCAGGAATATATCTATAATAAATATTTTGAAAGTCCTGAAGATGCTTACATACAAATGAGCAACAATTCGGAAAAATATGCAATGTTTGAAAATGACATATATGCAGTTTTTTACGGGCTTGATGAAAATAATATCAACATGAACGACCCGAGAATAAACTTTTCCGAAGAAGATTGGGAAAAAATAAATTACGGCTCAAGCGATATAGATAAAATGAATGCAAAAATGGAAGAAATTATCGAAAGAAACAGACTCATGCTTGACGCCGAAGCTTATTATACAATATCTTTTAATCCTTATAATTATTCGGTCAATGTAACAGACGAAAATCAAAACACAATTTCGGCATTTGCAAACGCAATCAACGGAACAGGAAATGCGAAAAATTTCTTCTTGTATACATTAGAAAATTCTTCGGGGTTAAATCAATCTTCAATTGATAAAATGTACGCATATCAAAATGTTTTCAAATATTCCGGAGAAAACTTACAAAATTTAAGGCTTTCAGACGGAAATTTCTACACACAAAATAATGAAAATATACTGGATGTTATAAAAAATAATTTACAAACATCATTTTTAAACAGTGCATTTATAAACTCGGAATACAATAATACAAGCAGTCTGCTTCAAAATATTGCTCAGGTCGGATGGAACAACATCCCCGATTTGGAACTTTCAATGATGTATTCAATGCGTGAAGGCATTTTCGTGCCC
>CADBOZ010000098.1 GCA_902796515.1 uncultured bacterium
CTGCATATACGGTTTGGGGCTTCCTGAAAATTATTTCAAAGGAACGGTAACGCTGAATGTCGGCGCTGAAATTGAAAGAAAAGATTTATTAACCTATTTAACGGGTGTAAGGTATGAAAGAAATGATATTGAGCTTAAACGTTCAACATACAGAGTTCGCGGTGATATTGTTGAAATTATGCCAAGTTTTGAAAAAATTATAAATCGTATATCTTTCTTTGGAGATGAGATAGAAAAAATAACAAGAATTGATGCCGTAACCGGTGAAATTATTGAAAATTGCAGTGAAATTGTTATATATCCCGCGGTTCATTATCTTTCATATGATGAAAATATTGATGAAACAATCAGTTTAATTAAGGAAGAGCTGTCAAACCGCCTTGCTGAATTAAAGAACGAAAATAAAATAGTAGAAGCTCAGAGATTATCCCAAAGGGTTAATTATGATTGCGAAATGATTAAAGAAATGGGATATTGTTCGGGTATAGAAAATTATTCACGAATTATTGAAAGAAGAAAACCCGGAACGCCTCCTGCAACTTTACTTGACTATTTTTCTGACGATTTTCTTGTGGTTATTGATGAATCACATGTTACCATCCCGCAGCTTCGAGGAATGTATTTTGGCGACAGGGCTCGAAAAGATGTACTTGTTGATTATGGTTTCAGGTTGCCCTGTGCTAAAGATAACAGGCCGTTAACATTTGATGAATTTTGGTCAAAAATTAACCAAAAAATATTCATTTCGGCAACTCCGGCTGATTTTGAAAGAAAGGAAAGCGCTCAAATAGTTGAACAAATCATTCGTCCTACAGGACTTTTAGACCCTGAAATTGATGTACGTCCGACAATAGGACAGGTGCAAGATTTAATAGGTGAAATTAATAAAACCATAAAAAATAAAGACAGAGTGCTTGTTACAACCCTTACAAAGAAGATGGCTGAAGAATTATCTTCATATCTTCAAAATCAGGGGCTGAGAGTTAAATATCTTCATAGCGGTATACAATCTCTTGAAAGAGTTGAAATTTTAAGAGATTTGAGATTGGGTGAATTTGATGTGCTTGTCGGGGTTAATCTTTTAAGAGAAGGACTGGATATTCCTGAAGTTGCGCTTGTTGCAATAATGGATGCCGATAAAGAAGGCTTTTTGCGATGCGAAACGTCGCTAATACAGACAATAGGCAGAAGTGCAAGAAACGCTTCAGGACATGTTATTATGTACGCCGATAAAATTACCGAATCTATGAATATAGCAATTGAAGAAACAAAAAGAAGAAGAGAAATTCAACTTGAATACAACAAGAAAAACAATATTACACCGAGAACAATTAAAAAATCCATTGAAAACAATTTACTCTCTCTTGTTCAAAGTTACAGGAGTGTTGAAGATATTGTTGCGGAACAGATGGTGGAATTAAATGTCGATAAAAAAGATTTACCGAAGCTTCTTGATAAATTGGAACAAGATATGCATAAAGCTGCAAAACTCCTTGATTTTGAACGGGCTATTGAAATAAGAGATGAAATAAAGAAAATAAAAAGCTTGTTATAGATTATTTATCTAAAAGTTCTTTTAGTTTATACGCAGCAGTTAAAACAGGGTCGATAGAACCTGAAAACGGAGGCGCGTAGGGTAAATCAAGATACAAAATATCATCAACCGTGCTTCGTTTTTGAAGCGCCGATGTTATTGTGTTTATCCTTTGCAATATATTTCCCGCACATCCTATGCTTTGAGCACCGAGAATTTCGCCTGAACGCTTATCGGCAACAAGTTTAAAGACAATTTCGCCCGATGAAGGCATATAACTTGCTTTGTCCTTTTTATGAATTGTTACCGCAACCGGTTCCATATTCATTTTTTTTGAATACTCGTTTGCCATTTGAACGGTTAACCCTGTTTTTGAAATTGTGTATTCAAAAAACCTTGTAACGGTTGAAAGAAGTATTCCGTCAAATACCTCATGATATTCACCTGATACATTAATTCCCGCAATTCTGCCTTCTTTATTTGCAATAGTGCCAAGACCCGCATATACGGGAGAATGAGTTAAAATTCCGTATTTTTCCGCACAATCTCCGCAAGCAAATATATTGGGATAATTTGTTCTTAATTTGTTATCTACATATATTGCACCTGTTATACCGAGTTTTATTCCGGATTTTCTTGCAACTTCAACATTCGGGACTGCTCCTGTTGACATTACGCAAAAATCCGCAGGATATTCATTGCCATCGGAATCTGATGCCGATATAAACGAATTGTCATTATCGGAATTAAATTTAACAATTTCCTTGCTGAAATATGTTTCAATTTTACCTTTAAACTTTGATACTATTGCATTTTGAATAATTTTTGATAAATCTTCATCAAAATCGCGCATTAACCTCGGATTATGCTCAACAATCGTTACGTTTAAACCGTTTTTAACAAATGCTTCGGTCAATTCAAGTGCTATATATCCTCCTCCGATTATTAATACAGATTTGGAGTGAAGCATTTTTTCTCTTATTTTTCGTGCTGAATTAAGGCTTCTTAAGGTAAATACATTATCTATATCGATGTTTTCAATGTCGGGTGTTCGAACATTTGCGCCGAGTGCCAGTACAAGTTCATCATATTCAATTATTTTATCGTTTACTTTTATTTTATTTTCATTTGGTAAAATTTGGTTTAGCTCGTGATTTGTATAAACTTCAATACCGTTTTTTCTGAAATCTTCGGGTGTTCTTATTATAAGCTTATCCGTTGAATCTACCGAACCCTCAATATAATAAGGCAATCCGCACAATGAAACAGATATATTGTCATCATTAGTATACAATTGAACTATATTTTCAGGATTTGTCCTTTTTGCCTTTGAAGCGGCTTTTGCGCCTGCCGCACCCCCGCCTGTTATAACAATTTTTTTCATGATAAATTTAACTTATCAAAGGAATAAAAAATATGTATCTGACAGGCGGGCAATTTAAAGGGCATAAAATAGAAACTCCGAAAAATACACGTCCAACCTTATCAAAAGTAAGAGAGAGTGTTTTTAATATGTTGTATTCTTACTTTGAAAATAACGGAACATTTCTTGATATGTTTGCAGGAAGTGCCATTATGGGACTTGAAGCTGTTTCAAGAGGTTATAGTGTGACGGAAGTTGAAATAAACCCTAAAACTGCAAATGTTATAAAGAATAACTACGAAAAAATCAAAACAAAGCCTCAAATTATTGTTTGTGATTCTCTAAAATTAAAAACGGAGCATAAATTTGACATTATATATATTGATCCGCCGTGGCAAAATGACTACAAAGAAATACTTCTAAAAGCTAAAGACCTTCTTAAAGATGACGGAATTATAGTTGTCGAATTTGATTTAATGACGGGAGAAAATATTAAAAATTTATTTTCGGATTTTAAATTTAACATATTGAAAGAAAAAAAATATGGAAGAACTTTAATTTCATTTATTTCTATAAAATAAATTTTATTATATAATTAATTAAAATCAGGAAAATTACGTAAATGTCTAAAAAATCAAAACTTATAATATTTACGGGGCCGTCCGGTGTCGGCAAAGGAACCATACTTGAAAAGTTCTTTGATATTGCTAAAAAGAACAACAATAAAGTTGTTTATTCAATATCATCAACTACAAGACAACCGCGTGCGGGCGAAATAAACGGTAAGCATTATTTTTTCATATCTAAAGAAGAATTTGAAAAAAAGATTAACGAAAATGCATTTCTTGAATGGGCATTATATAACGGTAATTACTACGGCACAAGCAAAGAATTTACGGATAAATGTTTGAATAATGATACAAGTGTCATACTTGAAATCGAGCTGCAGGGTGCACTTAATGTTATGAAGAAGTATCCTGATGCGCCCAGTATATTTATTATGCCGCCGAGTTTTGAAGAATTGGAAAAACGCTTAAGAGGCAGAAATACCGAAGATGAAGAAACAATTCTAAAAAGACTGAATACGGCAAAAACCGAGATTGAGAATTCAAATAAGTTTAAATACAGAATTGTAAATAACGGAATTGACGAGGCAGTGGAAGAACTTTATCAAATATTTATCAGGGAAACAAAATGAAAAATATATTGATTGGTATTACTTCATCGATAGCGGCATATAAAATTTATGAATTAATTCGTAAATACGTAAAAAACGGCTATAATGTTAAAACGGTATATACACCGAATGCTGTTAATTTTATTTCGCCGCTTGTTCTTGAAACACTTTCAAAAAATCCGTCTTATTGCAAACAATTTGAGCCCAGAAACAATCCTGAACATATAAATTTGTGTGATTGGGCTGATATTTTTGTAATAGCCCCGATAAGTGCTAATACAATTTCTAAATTTGCATCGGGAATCTCGGATAATCTTCTGACAAGTATTTTCTGTGCTTATATTTCAACAAAAAAACCGGTGTTGATTGCTCCTGCCATGAATGAAAATATGTGGAACAATCCTTTTATACAAGAAAATTTAGTTAAATTAAAAAAATTCGGTGTTACGGTTGATGAGCCTATAAACGGCTATCTTGCCTGCGGAACGGAAGGTAAGGGACACCTTGATGACATTAATAATATTTATGAAAATACTTTAAGATGTTTATTTGAAAACAAATTGAATAATTCAAAGAAAATCGTCGTAACCGTCGGCGGAACAAGAGAAAAAATCGATAATGTCAGATACATAAGTAATTTCTCATCCGGCAAAATGGGTTTTGCTCTTTGCGATTGGGCATACAGACTTGGCTATAAAGTTAAAGCCGTTTCAACAATTGAAAATTCAAAACCTTACGAAATTAAGCTTGTTTCAAGTGCTAACGATATGTTAAATGCGCTTAAAAACGAAGATTATAATTACCTTATTATGGCATCTGCCGTTGCAGATTACAGACCAAAATCAATAAGTGATAAAAAGCTTTTAAAAGAAGACATAGGCGACAATTTATGTCTTGAACTTGTTAAAAATCCGGATATAATTTCGGAAATGTCAAAAAACAAAAAGGACAATCAAAGAACAATAGGTTTTTGTCTCGGCGATAAAGATATTATCCGGCTTGCAGAGAACAAACTAAAAAATAAAAATCTTGATTTTATAATTGCAAACGATGTAAAAACTGCTCTTAATACAAATACAAACAAGGTTACAATTATTGATAAAAATGGTAAAATAATAGATATAGATATAGATACCAAAGAAAATACAGCAAAAAAAATTTTGGAGGTTGTTTGTGATTAAAACCGATTACATTATTTCAAAAATTGAGAAATATGCATCTCTTGAGCTGGCTGAACCGTGGGATAATTCAGGTTGGCAGGTAAACTTGGGTCATGATTTTACAAACAGGGTTTTGGTTGCTCTTTCTTTAACCAGCGATGTTTTGGAGCAGGCAATAACTCATGATTGTGATTTAATAATCACACATCACCCGCTTATTTTTAATCCGCTTAAAAAAATCACAAATCCGCTTATACTTGAAGCAATTAAAAATAATATTTGTATATACTGTGCGCATACCAATCTTGATAAAACATACGGCTCTACAACGGATGCTCTTTGCGGTGTTTTAGGCTTGCAAAATCTTGTTACGGTTGAAGATTACATAAAAATTGCGCATCTTAAAGACGAACTTGCTCTTGAACAGGTTATATTGAATATAAAACAGGCTTTAAATCTTGATGCTGTTAAATTGATAAATCCGAGTAATATTTCTATAATAAGAAATATTGCAGTTTGTGCCGGCGGCGGTGCGGGTTTTATTGATAAATTAATTGATTATGACATTGATTTATATATAACGGGTGACATTAAATTCCATAAAGCGCTTGAGGTAGACGGTTTTGCCGTTATTGATATCGGTCATTTTGAATCTGAATTACCCGTGCTTCCGATTATTCAGGGATTGATTTCAAAAACTAAAGTTGAAGTTATGATTGCAAAAGAAGAAAAACCGTGGGTGATGGTTTAATGGTAATAAGATTTTTAACGTCGGGTGAATCGCACGGAGAAAAGTTAACGGGTATAATTGAAGGATTACCGTTCGGGTATGAACTTGATTTTGATTTTATAAATAATGAACTAAAATCTCGTCAGGAAGGCATCGGACGCGGCGGAAGAATGAAAATAGAGTCCGATACAATAAAAATTACATCGGGTGTTCGTTTTTCTAAAACTACTGCTTCTCCGCTGGGTTTTGAAATTATAAATCATGATTTTAAAAACTGGATATACCCGATGAGTATAGAAAAAATTGATTTCGATTGTCTTGATAACAGTCAAAAAGCAGTTGTAACCGAGGCTTTGAGTTCAAGAAAAGTCACTAAATTCAGACCGGCGCACGCTGATCTATCAGGCGTACAAAAGTACGGATTTGATGATATAAGATATGTGCTTGAAAGAGCAAGTGCAAGAGAAACTGCAACAAGGACGGCAATCGGAGCAATATGTCAATGTATCCTAAAAAACTATAAAATTGAATTTTCATCAAAAGTTTTAAGTATCGGCGAATGTTTTAATAGTGATGAATTTCCTGAATACATAAAAAATCATTATGAAGACAGCCTCGGAGGATGTGTTGAAATCAGAATTAAAAACGTTCCCGCAGGACTCGGAAGTTTTGTAAATTGGGATAAAAAGCTTGACGCGCAACTCTCACATGCAATTATTTCAATACCTGCTATTAAAGCTGTTGAATTCGGGCTCGGAGTTCAATATTCCAAGTTATCAGGTTCAAGCACTCATGATGAAATATTTTATGAAAACGGAAAATATTTTAGAAAAACAAATAATTCAGGCGGAATTGAAGGCGGAATGTCAAACGGTGAAGATATTATCATTAAAGCATATATGAAACCAATACCGACACTAAAAAAACCCTTAAAATCAGTCGAGATGAAAACACATAACTCTGTTGAAGCGCATTTTGAACGTTCGGATGTTTGTGCGGTTCATGCTATGGGAGTTGTTGCCAGAAATGTGTGTGCTTATGTCATTCTTGACAGCTTTTTGGATAAATTTTCGCATGATACTAAAGAAGATATTGATAAAGCTTATTTGAATTATTTATCGAGGTTAAATGAAGTATAATAAAATTGCACTTATCGGTATGCCGGGATGCGGGAAATCAAAGACTGCAAAAATAATCTCCGAAAAATTAAATTACGCATTTTTTGATACGGATGCTATTTTTGAAAAAAAACATTGCGGCATTTCCGAATATTTTGAAAAATACGGAGAAGATAAATTCAGATACGAAGAAAGCTTAATATTGAGCTCGATAGTAAAAAATGATAATTTTATCTTATCAACGGGAGGCGGTATTGTATTATTGCCCGAAAACAGAGATATATTATTCGGCTCAAATATAGTCACGTTTTATCTTAAAACTTCTGAAAATGAACTATTAAAAAGACTGACAAATGATAGTTCAAGACCGCTTCTTAATAATTCAAAAGATAAGTTTAATTCTATCGTAAAATTAGCAAGCAGCAGAGAAAAATATTATTCTAAAGCAAGTTTTATTATAAATACCGATTGCAAATCCGCGGATATGGCGGCTGATGAAATTATAGAGATTATAAAATGAAAGAAATATTAATTAAATCAAACGAAGAAATATCAACACAAATTATTATTCAAGGCGGTTTAACAGGAGGCTTGAATAACTATATTGATGACCTTCAGAATTCTAAAAAGTTTTTTCTGATTACAAATACTAAAATTGCAAAACTGTATAAAAATTTGATATATAAATTTGCTAATGACAGAATTTTTATTGTAAAAGACGGTGAAAAGTATAAAAATTTCAAAACTTTTGAAAAAATTCTCAATTTTTTGCTTTCAAAAAAAATTGAAAGAAGTAATACAATTGTTGCTCTTGGAGGGGGCGTTGTCGGTGATTTAGCGGGATTTGCAGCATCAACCGTACTGAGAGGAGTTAACTTAATACAGATACCGACAACCCTGCTTGCAATGTGTGATTCATCAGTCGGCGGGAAGACGGGTATTAATTCAAATTACGGTAAAAATTTAATCGGAACATTTTACAATGCATCCAAGGTGTTAATTGATACGGATTTTATAAATACTTTATCGGATTATGAATATAAATGCGGTCTTGGTGAAGCTATTAAATATGCTTTTATCGAAAAATCCTGCAAAAATAGCGAATATTATGATTTAATAGAATATTTTACACGCAATCAAAGGGACGACGTTAAGTATGATATTGCAAATACAATCGAAAAATGCCTCAAACTAAAAGCAAATGTTGTTATGCTCGACAGAAAAGAGGGCGGATTGAGAAAAATATTGAATTTTGGTCATACATATGCTCATCCTATCGAAACATTATCAAATTACAGAAAAATATCTCACGGCGAAGCCGTTGCATATGGTATGCGGTTTGCTTCAAAATTGAGTAAAGACACGGGTTTAATAGACGAAGAATATTATAAAAAAATTATCTTCTTGCTCGATAAATTTGAGCTTGCCACCGGCAAAATAAAATATAAACCTGATGAGATTATAGATTTAATGTCGCAGGATAAAAAAGTTCAAAAAAACAAAATTAACTTGCTGCTTCCGACAGCTCCTGCTGTTGTAGGGCTTTTTGATAATATAAATCGGCCTTCGCTTGAAGCTTCAATGCTTTAGCTTTGTTCCCGAGTTTCTCCATGACTTTTGCCGCTTGTTCATAGTTATGAGCTATTTCATCGAAACTCTCATCCGTTCTTGAAAAGACAGATAATGCGTTTTTATAACCGTCCAGCGCTTTGTCATTATCTCCTGTTTGCTGATAATTTTTTGCAACGGCAGAATAAGTCTTTGCTATTAATTTATCATCATTTGTATTTTGTATTGTATCAATCGCAAGAGTTGAATATTCATCGGTTTTATCCGAATTATATTTTGAAGCATATAAACCTGCTATCGAGTTCAATGCAAGCGATTGAGCGGTATAGTTTTCCGCCTGACCGCTATATGCTACGCAAGAAAGATAATTATCAAGAGCGGGATTAAATTCATTGAATTCGTCGTAGATTTTACCTGATTTAAAGTATGCCTGAGCTTTTAAATTATTGTCGTAAGCTCTGGATGCTTCATGATAGTCGCGCAGGGCATAATCAACATAGTCATATTCATCAAAAACCTTTCCTCTTTCAAAATGTATTGCGGCTTTTATGTTTTCATTTACATTAGCTGATTTTGATATAATTCCCAGAGCTTCATTTAACAGATTTAATTTGTTTGTATCCCCGACATTATTTTTTGGTTCTTGTTTTGCCTGTATAAAAAGTTGTCTTGCAATACTGTCTGATTCTCCGAGCGGAAAGAAACCGTTTTCGGTATTTACATCATTTTGAAAATCACTACCTTTTTCCTCAACAGGAAATTCATCAATATTACTTTCAATATCAACGGTTGTAATTTGAGGCTCTTGCGGTGTTACCGTTTGCACGGGCTCAATTGTAATTTCGTTTCTTGCTTCGATTTCGTCTGTTTTTGGTGACTCATGCGGCATCTGGGTAGCAGATAAGAATGTTTTTTGGCTAGTGTTGTTTGAATTATAATTTTCAATTTTTTCTTGCGCTTTTTTGGGGAATTCAAGTAAGAAATCGGGATTTATTTCATTCGGGTCGGATTTGAGGTTTATTTTTTGCATAAACAATGCATCAATCCATCCTTCAACAACTTTTGAAGGTTTATTTAAGCTTGATGCTATGTAGTTATCACATATTTTTGATGCATTTTTTAAATTGGATAATATTATGTCTTTACTGGGGTTATCTTTTAACGATTCTTTTTCTACAAGCCCCAGATATAAATTAACTTCTTCGGAAACATTTTCAGGAGCATTAATTGCAATTATTGTACTTTTGAAATCGGTTACAACCTGAGAAATGTTTATTTGACCTTTTGTATAATCTATAGCAACTTTTGTGCCGTTAGGGAAAGTATTTGAATTATTATTTTTATTTTGTTTGTCATAGGAGCCCTCTCGCTCAACAGGTGTTGAGGGCTTATGTTTAATATGATTTGAATAATTTATATTTACAGGATATATTGAATTATACAAGACAAACCTCTGTTTTACCCATTTGTATTATAGAAAAAAAGATTATATGTTTAGTCATACAAATGAATTAAATACAAAAATTATTATTACAGTAATTGCTTACTATATAACAATTTAACAAATTTTTTTAAAAAAACAAGAATACAGGGCATGCTTACTTATGTGATTTGATTTAATTTAACATTACTTAAAATAGAACTGTAAAATTCTATATTTTGGTTATAATATTAATATCGTTGATGGAGTAGATAAATGTCACAGTATGTTTTTAAAATGAAAAAAGGTGAGTTAGAAATTGAATTTTGTTCTGATGATGCCGAATTTGTCGAACAACAGCTGGAAAAGTGGCGTGAAGAAATTCTAAAGAAAACACAACAAAAATAGCAACAGAAAATCAGGATAGAGCGTGTTTTATATAATTAAAATTAAAACAAATGACGATGAATATAGTTTGGAGTCATATAATAAAGAAATTATCCAAAGAGAAATGGATTTATACTTTGACTCTTTTTTTGGTGCAAGCAGAGAATTCAAAGAAAAAATTCCGAAAGTAAGCATTAAACCTAAAATATCAGAGCCAAGCTTTAACAACTCTTTTCCAATTGAACCTAAAACCAATAACGTTATCAAAAATGAAATCAATTTTGAAAAAATTAAACAAAATACCAAGCCCGAATCTATTGAAGGCTTAACTTTAACGGATTATAATCCGACGCCAAAAAAAGAAACACCAATAAAAGAAACATATTTTAAACAACCTCAAAATACGGATTTCGGCAGAGAAATAAAAAATAATGCATCTGATAATGTTGTTCAAAACACGCTAAATGAAGATAAGAAAACGGAAAATGAGAACCTGATAGGTAACTCATTAAAGTTTGAAACTCAAACAAAAGTTGAGCCCGTTGCAGATTTTAGTGAAATTGCAAAAAATAATATTCAAAGCGAAAAACCTGATTTGTTTAATTTAAAAGAAGAACCCAAATCAAATAATGATATTGTTTTTGATAGCGTTAAAAAAGCCGAACCTTCAAACGGTGATGTTGTAAATCTTGCTGATTTACTCAACGAAAAGCCTAAAGATATAAATCTTTCATCTATATATGACAGTGACGAATTTAATGACGCAAGTACAAAAGACAATACTTTTAAAGAAGATAATTCCGATTTATCCGAAATTTTGAACGAACCTGATGCATCTGCCCAAAAAATTGAAGCAGATATGAGTATAAACGAGTCTGCAACCAGCCCTGAAATAGAAAATATTTTAAATGCAGTTAAAAATGGTGTGGATAAAACAAATCTCGACCACAAAGCCGAAAATGAAAATCTGATGGACATGTTTGATCCTTCAAAAAATATCGACATAGACCCGATTTTACTTAATTCGACAGACGGTTTATCAAATGATGACCAATTTTCAACTTACAAGTCCTCTGATAATGCATACAAAAAGAATGAAGCAATGTTAGAAGACCTCTTTTCATTTAACGGCACAGATGATACAAAAACCAATATTCAGCAAAATATTGCGGTTACAAATGAACAATCCGATTCTATTTTGAATATAAATGAAACATCTTCGGATTATGAGTCCGATGCAAATAAGCATGAACCAGAACTAAAACTTGATAATACCGAGCAGTTAGATATCTCGGAAAATGCAACGACACAGGAAGTTCAATCTGTTATGCCTCAATCTCATGAAGAACACACAGGTGCAGTTATAGATTACAGCGTATATAGAGCAGGCTTTGTAATTAATGAATTTTCCGATGACTTTTTAATATGTGCGTACTATATTAAGAATATACTCCATCAGGATTGCTTCTCAATGAAGTTTATCAACTCAAAACTCTTTCCCGCAAGCGGAAAAATTGCTGATATGGGTGTAACCGATGAGCTTATCAGCAAAGGATATATTAAAGAGTATGAAGTTGAATTTTCTAAACAGTATGCAATTACTCCTGACGGTGAAAGATATTTTGTAGCAAAGTTCCAGAGTTAAGATGAATTACATATTTATATTTCTTATTTTAATTTCGATAGTATGTGCAATTATTAACGGAAAAGTCGACGTACTTGTTGATGAAATGCTTCAGGCAAGTTCTCGTGCGGTAACCGTCGCAATGGGTTTAATAGGGATAATGGCTTTTTGGCTCGGCATGGTAAATATTGCAAAAGGCTCAGGACTTTGTGAGATTTTTTCAAAAATAATCAGAAAACCTCTTCTTAAAATTTTTCCCGATTTAAAAAATAATGATGATGCAATAAGTAATATTGCAATGAATATAAGTGCAAATGCTCTCGGTTTATCTAATGCAGCCACACCCTTTGGGATTAAGGCAATGGAAGATATGCAAAAGGATAATCCCGATAAAACACATGCAACCAATTCAATGTGCACTTTTCTTGCAATTAATACCGCAGGATTTCAAATTGTACCCGCGTCAGTACTTGCAATACTTGTAACTAACGGTACGCATAATCCTTCGCAGATAATTTTACCGACATTAATTGTAACAACTCTTGCATTTTTAAGTGCATTGTTTTATGTAAAAGTGCTTGAAAGGATATTTGGCAATGATTAAATACTTAAATATGCTTTCAACTTTAATATTACCGTTGATAATTTTAACCATATTGTTACATTCATTGTATAAAAAATCGTGTGCTTATGAAGATTTTGTTGAAGGAGCCAAGGACGGTTTTAATATAGCAGTTAAAATTATTCCTTATCTTGTTGCAATAATGGTTGCCGTTGCAATGTTCAGAGCGAGCGGCGCAATTGATATTTTGCAAAATATTTTAAGTCCCGTATTAAATTATCTGAAAATCCCGACAGAAACGCTTGTTATATGCCTTACAAGGTCATTATCGGGTTCTGCTACTCTCGGTGTATTATCTGATATAATAAATCAAACAGGAGCTGATTCTTATGCGACAAAACTTGCCGCCGTAATTACGGGAAGCTCGGAAACAACGTTTTATGTTGCAAGTGTATATTTTGGTTCGGTCGGAATTAAGAAATTCAGACATGCTCTTCCTGCAGGAATATTAGCTGATATAACAGGACTAATTGCTGCAATATTTATATGCAGGTTATTTTTCTAATCAACATATCCGATATAGTCTAAATTTCTATACAGACCCTTGTAATCCATTCCAAAGCCCACTATAAATCTGTCATCAACTTCAAATCCGAAGTAATCAGGTTTAAATTCCGTATTTTTCTCTCTTTTTTTGTTTAACAAAACCGCAACTTTAACTGATGCCGGCGAATATTTTTCTTTGATATATTTTGTAAAGTAATCCAGTGTTAAACCGGTATCAATTAAGTCTTCAACTATCAGCACATTTTTACCGTTTAAATCGGGTATATTTTCCGATACGAGTGATACTTTACCCGAAGATTTAAAATTATTGCCATAACTTGATAACGTTATAAAATTAGTATTTAGCGGCAAATTTATTTTTTGAATAAGCTCGCTATAGAAAAGCACGGCACCTTTTAAAACGCAAATTGTATAAAGAGGGTTTGTATTACTCGCAAGTGACTTAAAATCCGAAGTTATTGCGTCTGCTATATCGCTAATTTTATTTAAAATATCCTTGTTTGAAATATATTCTTGAATTTTTAAATCGTTATAATTATCCGATATCATCATTTATTTCCTCATATTCAAGTAAAAAGCAATTATCATTTGAAACTTTATAATTTTCACTTATTTTATAACCTAAAATCCAGCAAATATCATTCCCTTTTGCAAGTAAAATCAGTTTATCTCTATCAGTCATTGGAAATTTTTCATTTATAAAATATTCTTTTAATTTCATTTTTCCTTTTAATCCGATTGGAGAAAAAACATCGCCTTGCTTTCTGTATCGCAATTCAACCGGAAATTCAAGATTTAGACAGCATCGCTTTTCACCTGACAAAGGAAATGTTTTAGGGAATTTTACTTTTTTTATACTTAATTTGATATTTTGAAAATCATAATCCCCTTCCTTATTAATTATAAGCGAAGAGTAGTTTTGATAAGGCTTAAATTCATCAAGAAAAATTCTGTCATTATTTACAATTAAGAAGAGATTGGAGTTAATTGAAATTTTTGAATTACGATTGTTTAAAATGAAATTATCAAGTTTTAAAATTGTTTTTTTATCACGATTCTTTAATTTATCATACAAAATCATGTTTAATATTTCATATCTGTACTCTTTTTCAAGTTTTACGAATTTATCGTAATTTATTTTGGAATCGAAAGAAATTTGCTCATATATATCTAAAACGGTTTTATCCAGAATTTTTCTTGATAAAGCGGCGTTTTCGATTAATGACGAGATATTTTGAAGATAATTAGGGTTTATTTTAGCAAATAAGGGTAAAATTTCTTTTCTGATTAAATTTCTGGCATGAACAGAACAGTCGTTTGAACTATCGTACATATATTCAAGATTGTTTTCTTTAATATAATTTAAAATGTCTTCTTTTGATATATCAAGCATCGGACGATAAAAAATATCACGATGTTCGGGAATTGAAGTAAGCCCCGAAACAGATGTACCTTTAATTATCCGATATATTAGTGTTTCAACATTATCATTTTTGTTGTGTGCAAGAAGAACGGCATCCGTTTTAAAGTTTTTAGCACACTTATAAAGAAAATCATACCTTAAATTCCTTGCCGTTTCTTCATTCTTTTTGGAATTTTCAGGCGCTCTTTCTATGTAAAATTGAAAGCCCAGTTTTTGAGCAAAGTTTTTCGTAAATTCTTCTTCAAGAAATGCTTCATGACGCCATCTGTGATTGAAATAACATAATACGGGTTTTAGATTGTATTTATCTGCAACATTTTTAATCAGACTTGCCAGCACAACACTGTCAGGCCCGCCCGAAAAAGCAATTACAACATTTTTATTGGCAATAGAATACTTAGCTAAAAATTCATCAAGCACTTCTAACATAATCAAAGCCTATGACGGTAAATCGCCTTTAACGTCTGCAATTTCGGCTCTGTCGAGTTCAAAAGCGTTGCATAGAACTTTTGTGGCAAGTTCACTATATTGCTTTTCAATTAAACAGCTTATTTTTATCTCGCTGGTTGATATCATTTTGATATTAATGCTTGCTTTTGCAAGTGTATCAAACATTTTTGCGGCTATACCGGGTCTGTCTATCATGCCGGCACCGACAATGGAAACTTTTACTATGTCATCATCATACAAAATATTACTTGCGGAGATGATAGAGTTAATTTTATCTTTTACTGCATTAAATTTATCAATATCGCTTTTTGAAATAGTGAAAGCTATGTCATTGGTATTATTCTTACCGCGTGCGTATGATTGAATAATCATATCCACGCTTAAATCTTCTTCGGCAAGCAAATTAAATAATTTAGCCGCATTTCCGGGTCTGTCCTGAATATCGCAAATTACAATCCTTACCTGTGAAGAATCACATGCAAGACCCGTAACGGGTTTTATAAGTTCCATATCTTCAACTCCTATTATTAAAGTTCCTAAGTTATCTAATTTGAATGAGCTTCTTACTCTCATCGGCATGTTATAAAGTTTTGCGGTTTCAACCGATCTGGGATGCAATACATTTGCACCCACACGTGCAAGTTCAAGCATCTCATCATAAGATATAACATCCAACCTTTCCGCAGTTTTAATTACTCTCGGGTCAGCGGTATACACTCCTTCCACATCCGAATATATGTCACACCTTTCAGCCTTAAAGGCGCAAGCAAGAGCTACTGCTGAAGTATCCGAACCGCCACGTCCGAGTGTCGTAATTTCATTATCTTCGCATATTCCCTGAAATCCTGCAACAATTACTATATTCCCGTCTTTTATGAGTGAATTTATTTTGTCGGGAACAATATTTGTTATTCTCGCTGTTAAATGAACATTTTCGGTCATTATTCCGGCTTGAAGTCCCGTTAAGCTTGTTGCCTTGTATCCGCGCTCATTTAAAGCCATTGCAAGCAATGACATAGAAATCTGTTCACCTGTCGAAAGGAGCATATCCATTTCTCTTGCAGGCGGATTTTTTGTTATCTCGTCTGCCAGTTTAATCAAATTATCCGTTGTATGTCCCATAGCCGAAACAACAACGATTACGTCATTTCCTTTATCTTTTTCCTTGATTACGGCATTAGCGACGTTCTTAATTTTCTCGCAATCCGCAACTGATGTGCCGCCAAATTTTTGAACAATCAGACTCACCGGTTAACCCTCCTAACAAGATAAGTACTCTTCTTTGATTTTTACAATTCCGGCATCTTCTCCGAAGTCTTTTATTATTCTATCACAAAGTTCTATAATTGTATTTTTTATTTCTTTGTCGTTTTTTTGTTTAAATTTATCGGTGTATGACATAACCTTAACAACAAGTGACTCTTTTGTATCATCTTTCAGCTTATCCATAAGCTTAATTGCTTCATCCGGTTTTTTAAGCTGAAGGGCGCATTTTGCAGCAGAAATAATTGAATCTGCCTTGCTGTTATCAAGATTATATGACTCAATGAATTTATCCTTTGCTTTATAAAGATTACCCGATGCCAGAAGCGCGTTTGCATATTTTGACAAAAGGTCGGCATCGTTTTTTTTAATTTCACAGGCGCTTCTAAGGTATCTTAGCGCAGCGGCATAATTTTTATTTTTAAATTCTATATCCGAAAGGTAAATATAGTTTTGTATATTATCTTTATCGTAATTCACGGATTTTTCAAAATATTTTTTTGCATTTTCAAAATCATTTAATTCAAAATATGCAACCGCAATATTAAAATATGCCTTATATAATGATTTATCCGAAACCACCGCTTTTTTAAAACATTCTATCGCATCATTATAATTTTTCTTTTTTAAATATATTTGCGCCATATTAAAATATGCACCTGCAAAATTCGGATTTAATTCTATTGTTTTATTTATTGCAGTCAGTGCTTCATCATATCTTTCCAGCGCAACCAATGCACAGGATAATTGATTGTATAAAGTTCCTTCATCCGATTTTAATGATATTGCTTTATTTATGGGTTCAAGCGAAGCTTCAAACATCTGATAATTAAGTAAAGTTGTTGCCCAAACATTATAATATTTCCAGTTGTCGGTACATTTTGCTTCATATTCCCTGAAAGAATTAAGACATTCATCCTTTTTTCCTAAGTAAAAATAACATTCACATATAAGCGAATAAGAATCAATCTTATCATCGTCAAATGAGGCTGCTTTTTTAAGATAAATCAGACTGTCTTCGTATTTTTGCAGCTTAAAAAATGTAAAACCCGTAAGGTATAGCGCTTCAGGATTAAAAGGCTGTGTTTCAAGCACCTTTAAAAATCTTTTAAGAGCACTGTCGTATTTTTCTTCTCTTAAGTATGATGTTCCCCACAAAAGAAGGTTATGCATATTTGCGGAATCAATAATAAAGCATTTTCTGAAATTAGCTTTTGCAAGTTCATAATCTTTTATCTTATTGCAAAAAATACCGTAGTTAATATATGTCAAAGGATTAGTCCTATCGAGCTTTAAGGATTTTTCAAATGCGCTTTTTGCAAGATCATCACTGCCTGTTTCACTATATGCGCTTGCAAGATAGCACCATCCTTTTGCGGAATTTACATCAAGTTTTACGGCACGTTTAAAATAATTAAGTGCAACATCAAATTCGCTGCGTTGTGCGTAATA
>CADBOZ010000099.1 GCA_902796515.1 uncultured bacterium
TTGCTTAATTTATAAAAATCACATAATATAATTTTAAATACAACGTTTGGAGGAAAAATTGAGCGAAATATGTAAAAATTGGTCAACTTGGCTTAAAAAGACAAGATTTGCATATATGGATGAGGTGCAGGTTCAACAAACACTTAATTGGCTGTTATCCGTGAGAAATCAGGTGCTTGAACTTGCGGATATTAAAGAAGGATACAGGGTTGCGGATTTCGGATGCGGTTCCGGATTGCTCGGATTTGGAGTACTGGAAAAATTTGGGGATAAAGTTGAGCTTATTTTTTCGGATAAATTTCAGGATTGTCTTGATGAATGTCAAAAAATATTATCAACAACGGAATGCAAAAGCAATATCAAATTTATTCAAAGCGATTTAGCGGATATTAAACTTGAAAACGGCTATCTGGACAGAGCTATGACCCGCTCGGTTCTCGTACATATAAAAGAAAAACAACCGGTATTTGATGAATTATACAGAGTTTTAAAAGACGGCGGAATTTATGCATCATTTGAGCCTATAATATCGCAAAATACGAGGTACTATGAACTTATAGACAGCGACAATATTTCGGATTATGAAGAATTTAAAAAAGCGGAAAAAGAATTTATGGAAAATCCGCTTGATCCTCTTGTTAATTTTACGGCGGAAAGTCTTGATAAAAATATGGAAAATTCCGGTTTTAGCGATGTTAATGTAAATCTTCAAAAAGTAAAAAGCGAATATGTGGCACGCAAGGATGCCATTTTAAGCTGGTTTGTAACTCCGCCGGCACCCGACCAAAAAACAATGAAAGAAAGGTTTTTAGCATATTTTGACGAGAAAAAAGTGGATAATTTTATAAATGAAGTAATTTTAAATCTTCATGATAAAACTGTTAAAATAGAGTCAAATGTTGCGTTAATAAAAGCAGTTAAATAGGCAAATATGACAAAAGAAACAAGAAGAAAATGCAGGGGATGTTTTGAAATAAAAAACAGGGATGATTTAATTAAAATCACAAAACTCCAAAGCGGTAAATTAAAAATTAATCCGAATTCAAAAGAACTCGGAAGAAGTGTCTATGTATGCAAAAATATTAATTGTGTTAAATTATTAATAAAGAAAAAAGGCATTAAATCGGCACTTAAATACAATAATTCGGAAGAAATTGAAAAAGTCGAAAATGAATTAATGAACATTTTTGAAAATAATTCGTAATGTAAAATATAAATTAAGAAGACGGGAAAAAATATGAAAAAATACTTTTTAATCGGTTTAACTTGCATAATGTTTACATCATGCTGCGTATTTGGCGCAAAATATAAGGTTAATACTTCGGGCGCCGTTAAAAATCCGAGCGGCAAGGTAATAAGCTCGCCCGCAAATACGGTTAACCAAAATTATTACAATAACTACTCGGCACAAAATTATGTTGCATCAAATCAGGTCAATGCAACACAGGCAGGTGTTGTTGAAATAGTAATGGATTATTCCGGCAGTATGGCAAACTGGATTAATGTTGCAAAAAGAAGTATGACAAGTATTGTAGGTCAAATATCCCCGAATGTTCAACTGGGATTCAGGGTATTCGGACATGATAACTACGGAAAAAACCCGTCCGGAAACTATACTCTTCAAGAAGTAAAGAAAATTGTCAAAAAGGGTAAGAAGTTCTCTGTCATAACGGAAAAATCCGCACTCGGAACGACTTCCGGCGTTTGTGCCGCAACACAACAGGTTTCACCCGTTTCAACGGCTAATTCTTCAAATATATTGTCAGGTATGAATTCTGTTGATATAGGCGGTGCAACACCTCTTGTATACGCTCTTGACAGAACGGTATATCAGGATTTTAAAAACTTTAATACAACTTCCGCTAAAAAGATTATTCTTATAACGGACGGCGGTGAAAACTGCGGAGGCGACCCCTGTGCTTTTGCAAGAAAATTGATGCAAAAACGTTCCGATATTCATATCGACGTAGTTCTTGTTTCATCTAATTCAAAGAGTTTAACCTGTCTTTCAAATTATACGGGCGGACACTTCTATACCGTTGATAATCTGGCTGATTTTTCAAATGTTATAACAAATTCAATACAGTCGGTTCCGGAAGACAATATTGAACAAAACTACGAATATGTTCCCGAAAACTAATTTGTGATTAACTTGTTAAACTATAAAAAAGCAATCCGGCAATAATAATTCAAAACCGGATTGCTTTATTACATCTGTCTTTACAATGATTTTTATTTAAACATCATCGGTTAAAACTTGTTTTAATTCGATGTCAGGCTTACCTAAAACTCTTACTAATTCAAGCACGGAGGCTTTCATTTGACATTTTTGACTGGAATTGTTGAAAAAGTCAGTATAAAAACATCCTTCGCAATTACATCCTCTTTTATAGCATTCAATTGCAGTTTGCGTCCATCTTCTCACTGCTGTGGCTCTGCCAAAATCTCTACTTTTTAACACTTATAAACTCTCCCTAAAAAATACATCAGGACTTAGCAACGGCATATTGCTTACTCCCCCTTAGCTTTAATACTATTATAATCATTAAGCTTCAATTATCAAGCAATTTTTGAGTAATTATTACGAGTTTTTACAATCATGATATGGCACTTAGGACTTGTATTTGCAAAAATTCGCAAACTTTAATTCATGTCATACCATGGGTTTTCATGGATTAACGACATTAAAATGCATGCCGGATGCATGTTTCAAACCGACTTAAAAAAACTAAAACTTGTAAAAAAATGTAAATTATAGAAGCATTTTTCAAAAAAAGGCATGCCTTTAAAATTTAATTATGCGGTTGTCGGGTCGTTAAATATTATCTTTGCATTTTTAAAAAGATTATTTTCTTTTATCTCTTTATAGTAGTCTTTTGCTAAAATTCTGCTTTTTGAAACAAATTCGGCATTGTTTTCATCAAGAATTTTGATTAATTCCTTTGAGTTCATAAAATAATCTTTAATTTTTACATATAAATTAAAGTTTTTGCTTTTTTGCCGTATTTTCATGACGATATATTTTATTGCATCGATAAGATAAATATTATATGCGCAGTCTATTGCGAAATTTATATAATAATCCGTGTTATTTTTTGTCGCAAGCTCGAAGTAACCGAGGATTTTATTATCTTTATCGTCAAGGAACATATATTTTATACAGTTATTTTTAAATTGATAAGGCTGCCTTGCAAACAAAACCCTGTTAAATGAGTTAATGTTTTCATTATAAAAATTGCAAATTTCCCTGCTGAATTCCTGTTTGTAATTCTTCATGGATAATGTTGAAGAATTTATAGAATTTATTTTGTACAGGTATTCAAGCCCGCAGGCTCTGAAATTAAGTTCGTTTTGAAAAATATTTAACAAATCCGCATCTTTTTCGTCAATCACAATATAAAAAGAACTTGCCCCCATTGCTCTGTATCTTGTAATTACATAGTTTACAAGCTGGTTAGCATTTGATGTATCACTGTCTTCAAGAATAAATTTTGTGATTTTAAATCTCGAATTGCTTTTTGAGTCCTTATCAAGGGTAATCAACCCTTTTATTTTGCCTTCTTCGATTGCAACAAAGCTTTCATTTGTGTATTTGAATTTTAAGGGCAAAAGATGATTTATAAAGTATACAGTATTTTGTATACAGTTATAGGCGGATTTTGTAAAAATTATATTTTTTATTTCAGTCATATTAAATTAATTATAATTTATTTATAACATTTTTGATATGCCCATGCGTTATGATTATGAATTGATTCAAAAGCTTCCGCTTCAACTTCATAAAATGTAATTTTTTTGTTTTTATTTAATTTTGCAACAACGTCCCTTAAAATATCCTCAACAAATTTAGGGTTTTCATAAGCATGCTCCGTTACAAACTTTTCGTCCTCTCTTTTTAAAAGAGGATAAATTCTGCTTGAGGCACAACCTTCAATTGCATCAATTAAATCTTCAATCCAAATATGGTCATCATTGTTGTAGCTTATTTTTACTTTGACAACCGCTCTCTGGTTATGAGCACCGTATTTTGAAATTTCTTTTGAACAGGGGCAAAGCGTTGTAACGGGAACGCTGACAATTAAATAGAACCTATACTCCTCATCTTCTTTAACTTCTCCTTCAAATGCGCAGTCGTAACACATAAAAGATTCAAGTTTGCTGACGGGAGCTTGTTTTTTGATAAAATATTTGAAGCTGAATTTTAAATATGCGCTTTTGGCATTTAATTTCTTCTTCATATCATAAAGGACTTTATCAATATCGCAGGATAAAAGGCTTTCCTTTCGATATTGATTAAGCACTTCAATAAAACGGGACATATGCGTGCCTTTGTATCTTGAAGGCAAGCTGACGGACATTTTAGCTTTTGCATACACCGTTTCCGATTTTGATTTATTATCTTCCGATTTCCTTTCGATTTTTAAAGGAAATTCGACATCTTTGACACCGACTTTTTGAATCGGAATATTTCTCAAATCTTCCTGATTTTGAACATCTTTTATCATTATTTAGTCATTTTTTGAATCGTTTCTTTCAAGGGCAAGAAGTAATTTTAAAGCAGCTATCCTTTGTGTTTTAGGGTCTGCCTGTCTTAGCACTTCAACGGCTCTGAGCATAATAGGATCGTTATCGTACCAACGGTTACCTTTTCCGTGATACTTGGTAACCATTTCATAAACTCTTTCAATTACATCCTGTGCAACATTTTCTTGCAAAGTCAGCATATAATCTGTAGCTTCCTGTTTCTTTTCATCGGAAGCAACTCTTAAAAGTTCAAGAGCTTCTTTTAGAACCGGATCTCTATCATACCAGCGTTTTCCTGTTTTTTTGTTTTCTTCGCTCATATACCCTGCCTTTCATACAGAAAATAGTATAGCAAATTTTTTAAAAATTTAAAAGTTTGTTGACTTTGTTATAATTCCACTTTTTTTTCAATTATACCCGTTCGGCTAATTTTAATTTACATTCTTAATTTATAAAATATTTTGAAAATAAAGGAGAATAAAATGCAAAATCAGAAGACAATGCTAATTACACCACCTGTCGTTAAGCTGGAAAAGTTAAAAAATTTATTTTTTCAATTAAGCTCAAAAAATTGCAATCTGAATTGTAAATATTGTTATCTTGAAAAAAACAACTATAAAAAAGAAGACGATTTTTTAAATACGGACAAAATAAAAAAGACTCTCGTTGAAGTTAAAAATGAAAAATTAAATTCAATTTATCTTACAGGGGGAGAACCCTTAATGCATCCTGATTTTAACCAAATTTTAAGAATGTGTCTTAAAATTTCAAATGTAACAATTTTATCAAACGGAACAATGATTAACGAGAAAAAAGCCCGTTTTTTAAGAAGATTGGATGATGAAAGCAATTTTGAAACAATATACAGAATAAGTCTTGATTCGGTTGATGAGCTTGAAAATGATAGCATAAGAGGCAGAGGAAGCTTTAGAAAGGCTGTTTTTGCCATACAGTGTCTTTTGAAATATGAATTTAATCCGATTATTTCCGTCGTAAATTATTCAAACAAGCCAAAACAGGTTATTTTTCAAGAATTTCAGGAATATTTTTCAAAAAAAGATTTTGAACTTGAAGATATAAATTTGAAGATTATACCCTATTTTTCAAGTGATTTGGGCGTAATCGAAAATGATTTCTCGGACATTGATGATTACAGAGTTGATTGTGCAACATCAAGAACAATTGCAAAAAACGGAGTATACGCTTGCCCTATGCTTGTTAACGATTATAGAGCCAGATTAGGCTCCGCTATCAGCGATTGCTCAAATATTAATTATCTGGATTGCGAAAAGTGTTCTCTTTGTATGAAACTTAATCAAAAAGTACAGGTAAATGACTGGATGTAATCATTTATATTAAATAAACCGAAGCCGCCGTAAACAAACTCCTTCATGGGCTTATATTGTTCTTTATACAACGTTTTTAGGATTGAAATTAAAAAGTGTTTATATTACAATATACTTTACAATAGAGTATTGTGACCAGAAAAGGAGATAAAAATGGAAACTTACGGAATTGAAAAATTGGGTATCAACCCGAGTGTTGCATACCGCAACTTAACTCCTGCTCAACTGACCGAAGCAGCATTAAGAAGAGGCGAAGGCAAACTGTCAAAAACAGGTGCGCTTGTTGTAACCACAGGTAAATACACAGGTCGTTCACCAAAAGATAAATTTATTGTTGATACAGAAGGCGTACACAATGATATAGCTTGGGGTAACGTAAATCGTCCAATATCAAGAGAATCATTTAACTCAATTAAATCAAAAATGATTAACTACTTAAACGGTAAAGAAGTATTCATTTTTGACGGTTTTGCAGGTGCGGATAAAAAATATACTCAAAAGTTCAGAGTAATTAACGAACTTGCATCTCAAAACATGTTTATTCACCAATTATTAATCAGACCGACTGCAGAAGAATTGGCAAACTACGGTGAAGCTGACTATACAATCATCTGCGCTCCCGGTTTTAAATGTGATCCGGCTGTTGACGGTACAAACTCGGAAGCTTGCATCGCTATAGATTACGAAGCTCATACAATCATAATTTGCGGTTCGCAATACGCGGGCGAAATTAAAAAATCAGTATTCGCTACAATGAACTACGTTATGACAAAAATGAACGTATTACCTATGCACTGCAGTGCCAATATGTGCCCTGAAACAGGTGAAACTGCCGTATTCTTCGGACTTTCAGGAACAGGTAAAACAACACTGTCCGCTGACCCTGCAAGAAAATTAATCGGGGATGATGAACACGGTTGGTCGCCTGACGGCGTATTTAACTTTGAAGGCGGATGCTATGCAAAATGTATCAACCTTTCAGCCGAAAATGAACCCGATATTTATAACGCAATTAAATTCGGTTCACTTGTTGAAAACGTTATAATGAATGATGAAACAAGAGAATTAGATTTCAATGACGGAAGTTTAACGGAAAACACCCGTGTAGGATACCCTGTTGATTATATCAACAATTCTCAAATTCCTTCAATGGGCGGAATACCGAAAGTTGTTATATTCTTAACAGCTGACGCATTCGGCGTTTTACCTCCTATTTCAAGATTGGATAAAAATGCCGCAATGTACCACTTTGTTACAGGCTTTACATCTAAATTAGCAGGAACAGAAAGAGGAGTAACCGAACCTCAACCTACATTCTCAACATTATTCGGTGAACCCTTTATGCCTATGGATGCTTCGGTTTATGCTAAAATGCTCGGAGATAAATTAGAACAATACGGAACAAAAGTTTATCTTGTAAACACGGGATGGGCAGGCGGAAGTGCCGCTTCGGGTGCTAAGAGAATGAAATTAAGCTATACAAGAGCTATGGTAACAGCTGCTCTTAACGGCTCATTCGACAACATTGAATTTAAACATCATGAAATATTTAATGTTGATTATCCGACATCTTGTCCGAATGTTCCTGATGAAATGCTTGATGCAAGAGGAATGTGGCAGGATAAA
>CADBOZ010000100.1 GCA_902796515.1 uncultured bacterium
AAGTTATCGGACAGCTCCATAACATACGAACCCGAAACATCAAACGCTCTTGGTTTCGGATTCAGATGCGGATTTTTGGGTATGCTTCATATGGAAATTGCTCAGGAGAGGTTGGAAAGAGAATATAACTTATCCTTAATTACAACGGCGCCTTCTGTTATATACAGAGTTTATAAAACAGACGGTTCAATGGTTGAAATTGATAATCCTGCCGAGCTTCCGGCTCCTCAATACAGAGATTATATCGAAGAACCGTATGTAACAGTAAACGTATTTACACCGAATGATTATGTCGGAACATTAATGGAATTATGTCAGGATAAACGCGGAATATTTGTAAATATGCACTATATTGACGATATCAGGGTAAATCTTGAATATCAAATTCCGTTGTCGGAAGTAATAACAGACTTTTATGATCAGCTTAAGTCACGCTCAAAAGGCTATGCTTCTCTTGATTATGAATTTTCAGACTATAAACGCTCGGATTTGGTCAAAATGGATATTTTACTTGCAAATGAAGTCGTTGATGCCCTGTCTGTAATTTGCCATAAAGACAGTGCATACAATATCGGTCAAAAACTGACGTCAAAATTAAAAGAAATCATTCCCCGACAGCTTTTTGAAGTTGCAATTCAGGCAGCAGTCGGCGGAAGAGTTATAGCAAGGACAAATATCAAAGCTTTAAGAAAATCCGTGCTTGATAAATGCTACGGCGGTGATATTTCAAGAAAAAGAAAACTGCTTGAAAAACAGAAACGAGGCAAAAAACGTATGAAATCGGTAGGACGCGTTGAAATTCCTCAGGAAGCATTTATGGCAGTGCTATCTTTAAATGAAGAATAAAAAAAGAGGCCGACTGCCGTCAACCTCTTTAAAAGTAAATAAAGTAATTTAAGAAGCAAATTTGTTTTTATTAAGCGAAAGTCTTGAATGTTTTATCAACGTTATCTTTGATAACTTTTTCGATTGATTCAACTTCCGTTGTTACAGCTGAACGTTGAGTTTCGATATTATCCAATTCAAGTTCAAGCTTTTTATCTTGCGCTTGTATTTGTGTTTGTAATCTGTCATATTTTGCTTTTGCAGCATCATCATCTTCGGAATAGTATTTATCGTAGATATTTGAAGATGAATCCCAGGAAACATTTCTCCATTCAAATTTGTTGGATTCTTCGTTTTTCTTGCCCTGTTGAAGAGAATATTTACCGTTTCTGATACAGTCTTGAAGATAGTTTGGACCTGCGGTATTGCCGGTAACATCGGTAGTGCCGGAGCTTAAACTTGTATCAAGAACATATATCATTTCTTTGCCGCCGATTGTTACGTGATATTTACCGTCACCGCTCGGTTCTAATTCTTGATTTCTTACCGTAGTATTAACTGTTTTAACAGTATATTCGTTTTCTTTATCAATTGTAGCCTCAACAAGGTCTTCAGTTAACGGTGTATAATTTGTTAAGTCATATTTTTGACCTGATTTTGCAGAAAAGTATGATTTTTCACCGTTTGCGTCAACAATAACTATTCCGTTTGCTTTATCAAGTTTAATTGATGTTTTTCCTACAGTACTTAATGAAGCGTTTGAACCGAGGTATGCACTTAATGAAGTTGGTATGGTTGAAGATTTTTCAGCCGTTACACCATCAGGAAATATGTCATTGCTTGCATTTTTACCTTCACGTGCATATACATGATATGCTTCATCCGTAGTTTCAGATTCACCGCCGCCAGATACATTTTCTGTATATGTATAATAAAAACCTTTATCTGATTCACTTACAGGCTTTGTTGTAGTTGTGGTTGTAGACTCCGGAATTTCTGATAGACTTGCAATAACGATTGCACCTTCGGTATCTACCAATCTGTAGTTTACATTACTTACCAAAGTTCCAACAGGCATGTTATCGGCTCTTTTTACACCGGCATTTGCCGCATCACCCAAACTCCATGTGCCGCTCATTAACATGTTGTAAGTTAAGTTTTTTGTAATTCTTTGTTTTTCAGCATCCGACGAAGCCGATGTGTCGTATAAGCTGATTGTCATTTGTCTGTTAGAAGTTGCTTCTTCATAATCCGTAGCTACTTCTTCAAGTTGTTGAGATAAAAGTAATCTCTTTTGTGAAATTTGTTGTGCTCTAAACTCAAGGTCATCTTTCCTTGCCGTGAGTAGAAGCATCCTGCCCTGACTTGCTGATAGTCCCATTTTGCCACCTTTGCTTTCTTAAACTATTTACCTTTTGCAGACTTCAGTTGCCTTAACCTCCATCTGTATGTTAAATTCCACAAAGCATAGTTAAGATAACATTTTGGTTTATTTATTCTTAACAATTCTTAATAATTAAGTTAGATAATCATTATTCCTTAATTTTTGATGTTAAGTATGCTTCAATAAATCCGTCAATATTTCCGTTTAAAACATCATCGACGTTAGCGGTTTCAAACCCTGTCCTGTGGTCTTTTACAAGTTTATACGGGTGAAAAACATAACTTCTTATTTGAGAGCCGAAATTTACATCCATGACTTCACCCTTTAATTGACCCATTTTCTTTTCATGTTCAAGCTGGCGCAAAAGAAGAAGTCTTGAAGCAAGCATTTGAAGAGCAGTTTCTTTATTTTGAAGCTGAGAGCGCTGTTGCTGGCATTTCACAACAATACCCGTCGGTAAATGTTTAATTCTTACCGCCGTTTCAACTTTATTTACATTTTGACCGCCCGCACCGCCCGAGCGCATTGTATCGACCTCAATATCTTCAGGGCGAATTTCTATTTCGGATTCAATATTATCTATAACGGGCGACACTTCCAGCGAAGCAAAACTTGTTTGCCTTTTTCCGTTAGCGTTGAAAGGTGAAATTCTGACAAGTCTGTGGACTCCTCTTTCTGCTCTTGCGTAGCCGTAAGCATATAATCCCGATAATTTTATTGTGGCGGATTTTATTCCCGCTTCATCTCCTTCCGATTTATCAAGAAGCTCGATTGTATAATTTTTTAGCTGTGCCCATCTGATATACATTCTAAGCAGAATATCCGTCCAATCCTGAGCGTCTGTTCCGCCTGCACCTGCCGTCAGAGTCAAAATTGCATCATTTTTATCGTATTGACCACTGAGTGTATTTTCAAGGTTAAATATATTAAATTCTTTTTCAAGATTTTTAATATTAACATCAGCCTCTTCGAGTATTGCTTCGTCATTAAGTTCAAAAGATGCTTCAATATCTTCAAGAGTGTTATTCCATTTTTCAAACTTTTCAAGCTTTGATTTAATTTCTTTTTGTTTTTTTAAATACAAAGAAGAGTCTTTCTGATTTTGCCAGATATTTTCATCTTTTAATTTTGTATCAATTTCAATCAGCTCAGCTTTAAGCGCTCTGACGTCAAAGGCACCTTTCTATTAAAGAAAAATCTTCTTTTAGTTTTGCATATTTTTGTTTAAGTTCATCAATCAATAAGTTATCTGTCATAAAGTTATTTTACTACAAATAATTTACTATATTTTAAATTTCTGATAAAATTAACAAGGTGAATAAAGGAATAAACATGAATAGCACAGAAGATAAAATTAACTTAATCAAAAATGAAATCAGGACAGTACCTGATTTTCCGAAAAAAGGAATTTTATTCAGAGATATTACAACTCTTGTTAAAAATCCTGAAACATTAAAACTTGCAATTGATGTGCTTTACGACATTTTTAAAGATGATAAGGTAGATTATATCGCAGGAATAGAGTCCCGCGGATTTATATTCGGTATGCCATTAGCATATAAGCTAAATTGCGGATTTATACCCGTCAGAAAACCGAACAAGCTCCCTTGCGAAACAATATCTGAAGAATACGACCTTGAATACGGTTCCGATAAAATAGAAATTCACAAGGATGCCCTTAAAAAAACAGACAGGGTTCTGATTGTGGATGATTTACTCGCAACGGGCGGAACGGCAAATGCCGCAATTAAACTTATTTCAAGAGTTGCAAATGTCGCAGGTGCGGCATTCGTAATAGAGCTTGAAGATTTAAAGGGCAGGGATAAACTTCCGTCCGATTTAAAGATTGTTAGCCTTGCAAAATATTAAAGGATAAGTGCAAGTATCATAAGTATAATTGAACCCAGCTGAAGCCCTGTTGAAGTATATTTCTGTATTTTATTGGCTTCATAAAGTTTTGCCGTTTGTTTTGCGCTTGCGGCAGCCTGAAGCCTTTGAAGCCTTAAATACTCATCATCGGAAGAAAAATCTCTTTGAAATATTTTTCTTTCAAGTCTGTTTAACCTTAATCCTACAGGGTCTTGAGAATATGTTTTTGAAAAAAGCGTTGTTTCAAGACCTGCAAGCTGTATGTAAATATCAGAATTTTCGTATCTTGTCTGAGAATTCATATAAGGTTCAACGGTTTCGGTCGGACTGTAGGGTTTTTGAGTGTAATATGACGGGTTGTTTTGAGATAGCATATCTTTTCTGACATATGCCTTTAATCTGTCGGTACGCGAAGCTAAATTTCCTTCCTGAGCCGAGCCGAATATCTTCTTTTCCAACCTTTCAAGTCTGTTATATATATTTTCTTTTTCATATGTGGATGAAAATATTTGATATTCAAGGGCATCAATTTGAGGATAATTTATATCTTCATCTTCCTTTAAAGGTGTTTGCGCAACTTCAAAATTCTGTTTTAAGGTATCTTCATAATTTTCAAGCCCTAATGCGCCGTTAATTTTTTTAACCCTTTCCTCTTTTGATGATTTTTGAAATGTTGTTCCGAATATGTTTTTTTCAATTCTTGAAAGTCTTTTTTGCGTATCGTCTTTTGAATATTCAAAACCCCATATCGATTTTTCAATTTTTGAAATTTGTACATCAAAATTATCCGAAGCAAAAACAAAAGCGTTAAAGCTCATAAATAAAAAAGTTATAGCACATATTATTTTTTGTTTGTTTATTTTCATAGTTGTATTATATCAAGAGTTTTATATTTTTTTCTTGGATATAAGTATTAGAATTAAAGTATTAGATTTTATATTTTTTGAGTTGAAAATTCATCGGTAAGGCTTTCCGTCAAACCGATAAGAGTTTTTTTATAACTTTCGCATTTTGTTTTGGTTTTTGCTTCAAACCTTAAAGTAAATACAGGCTCTGTATTACTTTGTCTGATTAGCGCAAAACCGTCTTCAAAAACAATCCTTAATCCGTCCAGAGTTATTATTTCTTTGATTTTTGAATTGAATAGTTTATCATTTATTTTTTCTTTTAATTCTTCCAGAACTTTCTTTTTTAATTCATTAGGACATTTTAATCTGACTTCATCAGACAGATATACTTTACTAAAGGGTTTTAACATATCGTTAAGTTTAAAATCGGGGTTAGCATATTTGTTTTTTGCTATAATTTCAATCAATCTGCAGCCTGCGTATATAGCATCATCATATCCGAAGTATCTGTCCTTAAAAAATGTATGTCCCGACATTTCACCCGCCAGAAGCGCTCCCGTTTCTCTCATTTTAGATTTAATGTAGCCGTGACCCGTTTTTGTCATTATGGCTTTTCCGCCGAGTTTTTCGATTGTATCGTATAAAACCTGTGAACATTTCACTTCCGAAACAATTACAGGTTTTTCTTCATGAATTTTAAGCGAATTTATTAAATCTACGGCATAAATTAAAAGAAGCTTATCTCCCGTTAATATTGTACCGTCCGATAAAACAACACCTATTCTGTCGGAATCACCGTCAAACGCAATTCCAACATCCGCTTTTGAATTAATTACTTCCTTCTTTAAAGCATCAAGTGTTTTTAAATCCGAAGGGTTCGGATGATGATTGGGAAATGTTCCGTCAGGTTCCGAAAACAGCTCCACAACTTCACAGCCCAAATCTCTGTATAATTCAGGCGCAACAATTCCGCCGGTCGCATTTGCACTATCCACAACAACTTTAATTCCGGCGCCTAATCTTCCGAACATGTTAAATACTTTTGTTTGATATTCGGGAATTATATCGAATTTTTTATTAAATCCTGAAATTATCTGCCTGTATCCTGTATTTTTTGAATACAATTCTTCGGTCATTTTTTTAACTTCTTTAATCTGAGCTTCGTTTAGACTTTGATGATTGAAGGTCATTTTTAATCCGTTATATTCCGGAGGATTATGAGAAGCCGTTACAATTAAAGCACCCATAATCTTTTTTCCTTCGGTAATTTCTTCATCCAGTCTTGCAAATTCGGAAAAATATCCCAAAGGAGTCGGAGCAAGCCCCAAATCAAGAATATTTGCACCTGCCGAAGTTACGCCCTGAATTATCGCTCTTTTTAACTCGGGAGAATGGCTTCTTGCATCACAGCATACCGTAAACAACAAATCTCTCACTGTCTTTTCGGGATTATTTTTTTTAATTTCGTTTAATACGAAATTAACATACCCCTTTGCAGTATAAAAAAATATTTCAGAATTAATTTCATCGGGAAAAATTCCTCTAATATCATTTTTTCCAAATGCTTTGGTGTTAATACCGCCATCCATAGGCACTCTCCTTAACAGTTGATAAAAAAATTATACAATAAAAATTTAAAAGTAGCATTTTTTTTAAATTAATTGTATAATTCAGGTATGGAAGAAAAAGTTGAAATCACAAAGGCGCAATTTGACGAACTTCTGCGTTTGTCTGATATTGAAATAGTTGCAGGTACACAGGAAGACACAAGTGAGCTCTTTTCAAGGGCATTGATTACACTTGAAAAAAAATTAAACTTCTTTAGTTTTCCGCTGAGTTTCTTTACCACGGAAACCACAAATGTTTTAATTGTCGATGATACAGAGTTATCGATTTTTCAATTGTCGACTATGCTTCAAAAAATCGGTATGAATGTTTACGTTGCAAGAAGCAAAGAAGAAGCTTATGCGGAGTTCAAAAAGAAAAACTTTGATTTTCTGATATTGGATTTATATTTACCTGATTACACAGACGGTTTCGACTTGATTAACGAAGCAAACAGAATTAAAAACGAAGAAAACCGTGATTTTAAAATCATCGCAATCTCGGGTACGGATAACCCTAAAGTTATTCAGGAAGCATATAAACTTCAAATTGATGAATTTATTTCCAAAGCTCCGAAATGGCACGAAAAAGTTCTTAAATTTATTTCAAATGTTTCCGATAAAATCACAAATGAAGAATATACAAGATATTATATCAACGACAATATTTGCGCGATGACTTTATACAAAGTTAACAATGAAAGCTATGTTGATAAAATTGTTAAAGAAGTAAACGCAAACGTTCTTACGGGAAAATATAATGTTATTTTCAATATGGAACATGTTAAAATATTTTCCGACAAATATACAAAGCTGTTTTCTGAAGTTTATAAAGCAACAAGCACAAAAGACGGTATTTTTGTTCTTGTTAAACCTTGCGAAGACATCGTTAAAGCTTTAGAATACGTATTTTTAACAGATTCCATAAGAGTATTTGATACAATTGAAGAAGCTGTTGAATATATCGAAATGAACAGTTTTGCTTAGTTTTTAAATTTCTTTAATTTCATTTTCAAGCTCAAGAATATTAAAAGAATACCCTACACAATTTGTAATTAATTTTTTAATTTTGGTTTCGTCTTTTTGAGTTGTAATTAATGTTGAAGTATGGTTCTTGTTTGCAAGCTTAATAAGACTGTTAATATCGCCTGCCGTATATTTATGATGGTCTGAAAAAACATAAGAAATAATATCATAGTAGTTTTTTAAAAAATCAAAAAACTGAACAGGCTGACCTATTGCACAAAAAGCTATCGCCCTTGTCTTTTCTTCCGTGTTTGTTTTAACTTCGGCATTCGTAAGGGCATTATATATTCTTTTCGGCTTCATATTGCAAATACTTATCTTTTTTGAATATTGTTTAAATTCATTAATTGAATTTTCAATATCATCGTTTCCTTTGTTTACAAGATATATTTCATCACATCTTGCTATCTCTTTTTTATCCTCTCTCAAAGGGCCTGCCGGCAGCATATGTCCGTTTCCGAATTTCATCTCGGAATCAAAAACAAGAATTGTTTTATCTTTTTTAACTTTTCTGTTTGAAAATCCGTCGTCCATAATAATAATTTCGGAATTATATTTTTCTATCGCAAGCTTACAAGCTTTATATCTGTCTTTACAGATAATTACCGAAATATTTTTTTCTGTTTTTCTTGCTATTTCAAAAGGTTCATCTCCGCATAGCGTTCCGTTTTGAAATTTAATACCTTCCAAATCTTTTATTATCTGAGGGTTTTTTGTATCTAATTTCGAGCCGTACCCGCGGGATACAACCGCTACTTTTTTTTCTTCAGAATATTTATTTGCAAGACTTATTGTTATCGGAGTTTTTCCGACCCCGCCTGTTGTAAGATTACCGACACATATTACATACGCATCAACATTTTTTTCTTTTAGGATATTCTTTTTATACAGTAAATTTTTTAAAGACACCGCTTTCCCGTAAAAAAATTCAGCGGCATAAAGACACATCTTAAGAAGTGCACCTGCTTTTACTCTTGAATAATGAATATCCTGAAAATATGTTTTTAGATTGAATTTCATAATTAAAACATTAATCTGAACAGTAAAAATCTCTTATTTAATTTTTCTGAGAATTTTTTAACATTTCTTGTAATTGTTAAAACATCCTTTACGGTGGATTTTAGTTTTAATTTTTCCCCGTCTTCCAGCTTATTATAATCATCCATTAATTCGGATACTCTGGAGGTTATATTTGTCAAATTGTCGATTGTTACCGTTATATCTTCTTTTAATTTTTCATCTTTTGTAAATTCATTTATATAACTTGTTATATCATTCATATTTCTGATTGTTTCATTTGTATTAAGCAATATTTCTTCCGTTTGAGGATCTTCAAGTATTTTATTTATATTATCCGACATTTTGCCCACGGATTTAATACTTGATACAATGTCATTTTTCAATGTTTCATCAGACACAATATGGTTTAAGTTGTCCGATAACTTTGTCAGGCTTGCAATAAGGCTTTCTGATTGATTAATTAAGCTGTTTATATCTTTTCTGCTTGAATCAATAAGCAATGATGCTTTATCCAGCGTTGTATTTGCATTTGCGGTAAGTATTCTTATATTATCAATGGAAGTTTTTAGGTCGCCTATAAAATCATCGGATAATATTTCCGTTACTTTGTCGTTAGTTTCAAGCATAGCTTTTGTTGCTCTAAAGCCTAAATCCATAAAGTCGGATAATCTTACCGGTTCAACTATGGTATATTTTAAATCAGATTTTGGCGTTTTTAATATTTCACCGTCAACCGTTTCAAGGTATATTTTATTGTTTTTAACTTGAATATCAACAGAATCTTTTCCTATAACAAGACCCGGAAGATTTACAATATAGTACACTTTTAAAATATTTTTTGACTTGTACTTCTGTTTATAAGCATAAGGAAGCTGAGATAAATCCAATTCTTCCGTCTTAATTATTTTTCCTATTTCTTTTTCGCCTTCGGATAAATTCATATACACAGGCGTATTTTCTTTAATATCCGGCTTTGATTTTTTTATTTCATAATATGTAATCTGAGGTTTTGGCGGAGTTACTTCCAAAAATTGTTCCCCGATTATGCCCGATTGCTGAATTGATATTTGAGATGCCGGCGGTATTTTAACACCTTTTTCTGTTATAACAAATCTTAAGTTAACGTAACTGTCTTTTCCGTTAATAACAGGGGTGATATCCTCAATTTGTCCAATTCTTAATCCCATCATTTGAACGGCGGAACCTGCTCTTATTCCGTTAACATCATTAAAAGCAAGATTTATTCTTTCTCCGCCGGATAAGCTTCTTCCTTTAACCCAGAGCACAGTAAACACCAATATTCCTATTGCACTTAAGGTTAAAATTCCTACCTTTACCGAAGAGCTGTATTTTTCGCTATTTCTCATTTATTCTACCTTTTAATTGTTTGCAATATTCATAGGCCCTTGAACTGAAGCCGTAATGAATTGTTTTGCGTAATCATTTTTACCCGACAAAAGTTCATCAACATTTCCGGAAAAAACAATCTTCCCCTGATACAACATTATAACATAATCTATTGCACGTTTAATAGTTGAAAGTTGATGCGTAACCACAATACATGAGGCATTTAATTCCTTCTTAAGCCTTACTATGTAATCCTCTATGATTGTTGAAGTGACAGGATCCAATCCTGCAGTGGGTTCGTCATACAGAATTATTTGCGGATTTGTCACAATAGCACGCGCAAACCCGACTCTTTTTTGCATGCCTCCCGATAATTCTGAAGGATAAAGATGTTCAATTCCTTCAAGCCCCACTATTTTTAGTTTTTCTTTAACTATCCTTGATATTTCATCTTTTGAATATTTTTGTCTGAATTCTTTTCTTTCAACAAGCGGAAAAGCTATGTTATCATATATATCAAGAAAATCAAACAATGCGGAATATTGAAACGACATAGCAATTTCGGAATTTTCAGGATAAATTATACTGCCTGCGTCTTTTTCAAGTATTCCTGAAATAATTTTTAAAAGAGTA
>CADBOZ010000101.1 GCA_902796515.1 uncultured bacterium
AAGTCTTGCATATATAATTACACAATAAATCAATAAGTCATGTCAAATTATATATAAAAATTAATACCTATCGAGGATATATAAATCCTTTTCATCCGGATTTTTTTGAAGAGTAAAGTATTTATCATTCAAAACATTAATTCTTCTTAAAGGATAAAACATAAAATTTGCTCTTCCGATAATTCTGTTTTCATCCACTAATCCGATAAATCTGCTGTCTTGAGAATTGTTTCTGTTATCGCCCATCATAAAATATTTTTTATCCGGAATTTTAAAAGGCCCGCAAAACATATTTTTATTACACGGAGTCCAGCTGACATTTGAGCTTATATACGGCTCATACAATGGCTTATTGTTGATAAATACCCTGTATTGACCTATATCATCAAGGTATTTTATTTCAAAATCATCCCCCGGCATTCCAACAACCCTTTTGATATACGCAATATCTTTACAGAATATTCCCGTTAATCTTGCAAGAATTTTTAAAGGCGAATTTGATAAAACTTCGCTCGGAGGATAAAAAACAAGAATATCCCCTCTTTTGATTTCTTTTTTAGTCGGATAGTTTAATTTTTCAACAAATACCCTGTCTTTTTCAACTATTGTAGGACGCATGGAGCCGGAAGGAATCCATCTCAATTCTCCTATAAAATATCTGATTACAACGACACTGACAAGCACAAATACAATAGTGCTCACAATTTCCTTGGTCAGGCTTGTATTATCATCATCAATTTTATCGTCATCAATAAATAATTTTTTAATATAATATTTGAAATTTTTATTGACTTTCGACTCATGTGTTGTCTTTTGCTTAATTTTAAAAATGTTTACAAGCTTATCTTTTGTTTGATTAAATTTAAAAGTAAACAGAAGTACAATCCATATCAAAAATGAAATCAAAATAACAAAAATGATACCGTTGAAAGTTGAAGAGCTGTGATAAAAATGATTAAGAGGCCTTATTGAAACAAGTTTTGAGCCTTCAAAATTTTTAAATACACACATTGAAATCTCATCCATCAAGGGAATTGTTGATTTTTCGGCACGGACAGGAATACTTACAACAATAATTTTTCCGATTTTTTTTAGACTGTTGTCGTATTCTTCATATTCCGATATATCTTCTTCTTCAATCAGCCGATATTTAATATTTAATTCATTTAGTTTTAAAGCTATTTCGTTTTTATAATCATTGTTTTTTACTGCATCATAAGAATATACTAACGATGTCCCTTTTCCGAAAATAAAATTCAAACTCTGCGAGTTCAGATTATATACAAAACAAACAACTCCTATTATAAGAACAAACAGGATTGTATCAAAATTATTCAAAATGATATTTTTAATTTTTTCTATTACTTTCAACAGCAACTCCTTAGGGTGCACTCTGCCAGTTCAAGCAGGGATTTTTTATATTCCGACTCTGAAAATACATTCAGTTTATTTATAGCATTGTTTTTATATTCTAAAACTTTGTCATAAGCCATTTTAACATAAATTTCTTTATCGTTTAGAAAATTGTTTATCTGCTCGGTATTAAATTCTTTAATTGAATTTTTTGAACAAAAATATATCACAGGCAGGGTATAATTTCCGTTATTTATATCAGATAAGTTTTTATACAAAATATTATCAATATCGTTTTTTATTTGAAATGCAAGAGAATAATTATTCATAAAAGAAGCAAGTGCATTTTTCTCGTTTTCATTTACACTATCAAGAGTAAATAAGCTTTCCAAACCGCACAAAAATATCCTTCCCGTTTTATTAAAAGTTTTATCAAGGTAAGTTTCAATATCGGGAACAACACCCGAAATTGAGCATTGCTCAATTTCCCCGTTTATTGTTTTTAAAATATTATTTGAATATATTTTTAAAATTTCCAAAGAAGTTTCGGATAAAATTTTAAGAGCTATACTTAAAAGCATATCCCCTTCAAGCACGGCTATTTTTGACCCGAACTCTTTATAAAAAGTTTCTGTATTTCTCCTGGTTAATTCGTTATCAATAACATCATCATGCACCAGAGATGCATTATGAATTATTTCTGACGCCAATGCGATTTTCATAACATTTTCGTTTTTTATGTTTAAAATTTTTGAAAACAAAAATATAAAAATCGGACGTACGCGCTTTGGAGAACTAAATAAAAAATTAACAAGAATATCCGTTAAAAAATTGTCGTATTTTTTAACCAAATCCTTAAGTTCTGTTTCAAACTTCTCTAATTCCGAAGAAACGGGATTTATAATTTCTTTGATATCATCCATTTTAAATAATAAATTTGCCGTTTTGATAAATTAATTTATCATCAGCATATATTTCTCCGCCGTTTTTCATATTTTTAATCATATCCCAATGTAAGCCGGATTGATTTTTACCTCCCGCTTCGGGATAACTTGCGCCGAGTGCCATATGTATAGAACCGCCTATTTTTTCATCAAACAAAATATTTCCGGTTACATCCTGAACTCTTTCATTCGTCCCTATTGCGATTTCTCCCACAAATCTTGAACCGGAGTCCATATTTAGCATACTTTGAAGGAAATCATTTCCGATTTCGGCATGCGCCTCAACTACTTTTCCGTTTTCAAGTTTTAGATATACTTCTTTTGAAGTTGAACCATGATAATTTTGCGGGAAATCAAAGTAGATAAACCCGTTTGCGCTATCTTCAACAGGAGATGTAAAAATTTCTCCGTCAGGAAAATTCATTTTACCCGAACACGGCACCCAAGTTCTTCCCGATGTTGAAAATGTAATATCGGTTTTATCACCTTTTATTTGCAGTTTAGAGGTTTTATTCAGTATATTTGCAATTCTTTTTTGCTCATTATCGATTTCTGTCCATTTTTTGGTCGGGTTATCCAAATCAAGATAACAGGAGTTAATTAAAAATTCAGTATACTCTTCAAGACTCATAGATGCTTCCTGCGCAAGAGCATTTGTGGGATAATCCGCTATAACCCAACGCATATCGCCCGCAGCAGAACGCTCCAACCTTTTTGCAAGAATAGGATGAGTTGCTTTTGAGCGAATTGCCATTTTTGAAGAATCAGCTTTTGCCATTGATTTTACATTGCTCGGAGCACCTATAAATATCATAACATCTGCTTTTTCAACTTCAAGGCGTGACATATCATCAATATAATTTAACTGTTTTTCATTCGCGTATTTAATAAAAGTTTCTGCTATTTCATCCATTGAAGTTCTGACAACAGGGTTTGCACCTTTAATTAAACATGCCTTATATATTTCTTTAACAAGAGGCTGAGCTACAATCCCTCTTGAATAAATGATTACCAAATCGCCTTCTTTTACTTCAACCGAATAATCAACAAGCACATCGGCATATTTCTTTATTAAAGGGTTAAACATTATTCCTCCGTATCGTTCATAGCGCCATGATAAGCCGCTTTATCTCTTAATGTACAACCTCTTTTTGACGTTCTTACAAAATCAACGAGATTATCCACATATTTGTTGCCTTTAAATTCTTTTTCAATAAGTTCTAAGGCTTGAGTTGTATTATATTGTTCGTTTCTTAAAATTCTTATTGCTTTGTGAACTGCATCACGGGAGTCTTTATCCACACCCTTTCTTCTTAAACCTATAGCATTTAATCCTATAGGCAAGCAAGGAATACCTTCAGCCTTGCAATAAGGTATTATGTCAAGTCTTGCGGCAGATGCACCCGAAATAATTGCCATATCGCCAATTCTAAGATTTTGATGAAAAACGCTCATTCCGCCAAGAAATGCACCGAAACCTACATGGCAATGACCGCCCAGCGTTGCTGCATTCGCCATAATAACATTATCACCGAGAACACAATTGTGTGCAACGTGAGTATATGCCATAAGCATACAATTATTGCCTATTATTGTATTTCCTTCTCCGGATGCCCTGTTTATTGTTGCAAATTCTCTAATCCAACAGTTTTCACCGATTATAACGCCCGTGCGTTCACCTTTATAACCTAAATCCTGCGGCTCTCCGCCTATTGAAGCAAACGGGGAAATTTTAGTATTTTTTCCGATTTTTGCAAATTGAATATTTGCACTGCTTCCGATTGTACAACCGCTTTCAATTGTTACTCCTTCTCCGATTACCGCATAAGCACCGATTTCAACATCGGGCGCAATAATTGCATTTTCATCAATAATTGCGGTAGGGTGAACTTTGTTTGTTACTGCTGTCATTATATTATTCCTTTAGTTATTTTAATGCTACCGTAAGTTCCGCTTCCGTACAAAGTTTTCCGTCAACATAAGCTCTGCCGACACATTTTGCGATAGGGCCTTTTACCTTAAGACATTCTGTTTCCATTTCAAGTTTATCGCCCGGACGAACAATATTTTTAAATTTAGCCTTCTCAACTCCTGCAAATAAGGTTAATTTGCCTCTGTATTCATCCATTGTCATTAAAATAGGAGCGGATGTTTGAGCAAGAGCCTCTATTTGCAACACACCGGGCATTATAGGATTATTCGGAAAATGCCCTTGAAAAAACGGTTCATTAAAAGTAACATTTTTATAGCCCTTTGAATACTTACCCGGTACGCATTCCGTAATTCTGTCCACCAATAAAAAGGGATATCTGTGAGGTAACATTTCCAATATTTCATTATAATCCAGTGAAATAGGTGTTATTACGTTTTCCATATAATATTCTCCTTATTGGTTGTCGAGTATTTCTTTTAATTTTAAGGCACACTTTGTATGAAGTCCATGCCCTGCTTCTTTAACCAGAATGGTCGAATTCAAAAGCAAGGGGTTATATCCCGTTAAATATAAATCGCCGATAATATCAAGGATTTTATGTTTGGCGGGTTCAAATTCGCTTCTAAGTTCGGTAGTATAGCCATTATCAGTTAAACCTACCGTATTTTCAATTGTTACGCCTTTAGAATATCCTGCCGCCTGAAATCTTTCCAAATCCTTTAAATATCCGAAAGTTCTTGCCTCGATAATTTCATTCAGGTTACTATCCTGAGCCATTGCCACCCATCTTTGTCTTAAATCGGGATGATTAAAGTTAACGGCATAGGTAATTGATGTAGCACATTCTGATGGAATTAAAGATATTGATGAATTATCTTTCACAAAATTAAACGGATTTAGCAAGGTTTTACATGCTTCATTTTCACCCGTAAAGCCTGTTTTATTAAATTCATCAACCCAAACTTTTGCACTACCGTCAAAGATTGGCATTTCAAAACCTTGAGAGTTAAAATAAACGTCAAGTGCATCAATTTTACAAATAGCGCAAGCCGCCATAAAATGTTCAACAAGTGCAATTTTTCTTGTTGCCCCGTTTTTTACGTCAGCAAGTATTACGCAATGTTCTGTTGAAACAACATTGTTGATATCAGCTTCGACTGCCCCGTCTTGTATATAAAACCTTATGCCTTTTTTATCGGACGGTTTTATTTCAAGTTCAACAGGTGCAGCAAACATAAGTCCCGCACCTTTTAAATTAATACTAGATTTTATTGTCTTCATTTAAAAATTTCTCATAATCTTCAAGTAAGTGTTGATATTTCTTATATTTTTGCACCATAATTTCGGCTTCATCAAGATATTTCAAACGTTTGATAAAGTCTTTTCTGAGTACGGCAGGCGCACCCATAATAACTGATTTTTTCGGGAATGATTTTGTTATACCCGCTTTTGCAAGAATTATGGAATCATCACCGATTGTAACATGGTCTTTAAGTCCGGCTTGTCCTGCTATAACAACTCTGTCGCCGATAACACAGCTTCCGGCTATTCCGACTTGAGAAACGATTGTACAAGCTTTTCCGATTTTACAGTTATGACCAATCATTACAAGATTATCAATTTTTGTTTGAGAGCCTATTGTTGTATTTTCAATAGTGCCTCTGTCAATTGTCGTATTTGCACCGATTTCAACATCATCGCCTATTGTAACCGAGCCCAGTGAAGGTATTTTATACACTTTAACATCCGAATTAGTTTCTTTAATTGCGCCTTCACTTCTTGCTTGTTCGATGTTATTCGGAGTTTCCGTTACAAATGAAAATCCGTCCGCACCAAGGCTTACACCATGATGTAAAATACATCTGTTGCCGACTTCAACAAAATCCCCGATGTTAACTCCGGGGTGGAACAAACAATCGGAGCCGATTATAGCACCCTTACCGATATAAACATTAGGCATAAGAGCCGTATTATCACCGATAACGGCATCGCGCGAAACCACAACATTAGCACCGATTGAAACATTGTTACCCAGTTTTGCTTCTGGAGATATAACCGCAGTCGGGTGAATATTTCTCGGAGTATCGGGAGCAATATAAAATACGTTTAATAACTTCATAAACGCTAATCTGGGGCGTTCAACCTCTATAGTTGATATATTTTCTATGTTTACGCCGAGCGGTACAAGAACGGCACGAGCCTTTGAATTTGCAAGATTTTCTATCTCTTCTTCATTCATGGCAAGTGCAAGCGTATTTTCATCCGCAAGCTTAGGAGGTGCAACCCTTGTAATTTTTACATCCGAAACTTTGGTTAAAATACCGCCCACTATTGAAGATAGCTCTTCAAGACTATAACTTTTCTCACTGATAATGTTTTCAACCATACTCACTCCCATATAACCTTTATTGTGTTCATGCCTATTGTATAACAATTAAATATTTTTTGCTTATATTTTTACAAAAATTTAGGAAAGCTTATTTTTTTATACTGTTAATTATATTTGTTGTGCTTTTACCCTGTACCATTTCTATAAATTCAACACGTCCGCCGTTTTTTATTACGGTCTTTGCTTCAGGCAATGTTTCAAGCGTATAGTCGGCACCTTTTGTATACACATCCGGCTTAATAATTTCAAGAAGGTTTTCCGGTGTATTTTCATCAAATAAAACAACATAATCAACCGATTTAAGCCCCAAAAGAACCTCGGCTCTGTCATTTTCATTATTAAGCGGTCTTGTTTCGCCTTTTAATCTTTTAACGGAAGCATCCGAATTTAATCCGATTATCAAAACATCCCCAAATTCAGCCGATTTATTCAAATACCTGACATGTCCCACATGCAGTATATCAAAACATCCGTTTGTAAAAACTATTTTTTTGTTTTCGTTTTTTAATTCTTCAACAATTTCAGATATGTCATTTTTTAATAAGTATTTATTCATTTTTCCTCAAAAAACAAAACCGCCGGTAAGCGGTTTTGTTTTACATATTTTCGTAATTATTTATCCGCTTTATTTAAAACCTTTTTGCCGTTTTTATCCGGAGCTTTTTGAGAGTTTTCAACTTGCTTCATAAGTGCATCCGTCATTTGTTTTCTCAGGTTTTCGGGATTAAGAGTTTCATCAACAAATTCTATATTTGCATTTTTCTTTAAATCATCAACATATTTTTGCAAGGCTTCAATTTTTGCCGTTTCTTCAAGATAAGCCTTAAGCTCATGCTTTACGGATGCAAATGATTGCATGCCTGCTGCGGCTTTATCCGTAACATATATTATATGCTGTCCGAATTCACTCTTAACAAGCGGGCTAACCGTTCCGACTTTTTGTTTAAATGCGGCATCGCCAAATTCTTTTACTACCTGTGCTTTAATAATATAACCCAAGTCACCGCCGTTTCTTGCCGATACTTCGTCTTCCGAATATTTACTTGCAAGTGCCGCAAATTCTTTAGGATTTTTAGCTGCTTTTTGTTGAACTTCTTTTGCAAGTTGTTCTTTTCTTTGTACTTCTTCTTTTACTTTTTTATCTATATCCGCTGCGGTTAATTTCGCATCTTTATCCGCATCGGTTATGTTTCTTCTGATATTTTCAGGATTTGTATCAATTAAAATATGTGATACTCTAACTCTTTCAGGTGTATTAAATTTTTGTTTATTGAAGTTATAGTATTTTTGAGCATCAGCATCTGTAACTGTCTTTACCTTGAGGGTTTTTGCAAGTTTTTCGATTTTAATTTCGTTTGAAAAATCTTGATTTAATCTTTCGTCAGATATATTGTTTTCTTTTAATATGTTTTTAAATTTTTCTTCCGAACCCAGTTGAGCAATTATAGCATCTTTTTTAGCTTTAACTTCATCCGGTGTTGCTTCTATATTTCTTTTTACATATTCTTTTTCAAGAAGTTTTTTCCCGATAAAATCATTTACGTATTTTTCTTTAAATGCAAGCACCATATAGCTGCCATCTGCTTTTAATTCTTTCGGAGCATCTTTTAGCTGGACTTCTTTAACTTTATTAAATCCGTCATAAAATTCTCCGCGTGTTATTTCATTGTTATCAATTTTTAAAACAACGTCACTGTCTTTTGCACACCCGCAAAATAACACGGTTGCACACAACAGACTCAACGCAACTTTTGTAAACTTCATATAACTTTCTCCTTATTAATTTTTTTCTTCAAAACTTAAAATTACATCAGAAATATGATAAAACAAATCAGCTAATTTGTTAAATATTTTGTCAAAATCGTCTTCATTTTTGTTCATAAGCAGTATTCCCTTAGTTTTTACGGTATTTTTAGGTGCCGGAGTATAATTAAAGTACCTTGTATAGTCACTTTTTAAATTCTTTTTCAGAAACATCCACTCATGCGGGGCAAACGGGGTGTATATTCTTATGGAATTTCCCGCATCACGTACTTGCGTAATGTTTGCATTTGTTGCAAGTATTCTTAATCGGATAAGTTTAAATAAATTATCAACGCATTCCGGAATTTTGGAAAATCTGTCTTTAAAATTAACAATTGTTTCTTCAAGTTCATTTATTGTTCTAACGTCCGACAAACGCTTATATTCAAGTATTTTTTGTTCATAACTTTGCGCCCAATCGTCCGGAATATAAGCGTCGGCATTTATATCAATTATTGCCTGCAATTTATTGCATTCTTTTGATTTATAATCTTTATCGCGTTTCTTTTTAATATCTTCGATGCATTCTTGCAACAAATTGCAATATGTATCAAATCCGACATTTACCATTTGACCGTGCTGGCGCGTTCCGAGAATACTTCCCACTCCTCTGATTTCAATATCTCTTAATGCTATTTGATATCCGCTTCCAAGATTTGTAAAATCCTTTATGGACTCAAGTCTTTTTCTTGCCGTTTCGGTAAGTTCTTTTGATTTCCTGTAAAAACAGAAGCAGTATGCCTGTCTTTCCGACCTTCCAACCCTTCCGCGCAACTGGTAAAGCTGAGCAAGTCCGAATTTATCCGCATCATGGATTAATATTGTATTTGCATTGGGGATATCAAGACCCGATTCGATTATTGTCGAGCAAAGAAGAACATCGTATTTTTTTTCCGAAAAATCACAAATAACGGTTTCCAGCTCTTTTTCATTCATTTGTCCGTGAGCAACGGCTATTTTTACATTAGGAACAATTTCCAGAAGCTTTTGTTTGAATAACAGAATTGTTTCCACTTGATTATAAAGATAAAAAACCTGACCGTCCCTTTGTACTTCCTGATTAATTGCATTTTTTACATAAACAGGGTTAAATTCGCTTATATATGTTTTAATAGGAAGTCTGTTTTTAGGCGGAGTATTTATAACGGATAAATCCTTTAAACCGGATAACGCCATATTTAAAGTTCTGGGGATAGGAGTTGCGCTGAGAGAAAGTACATCAATATTTTCTTTAAATTTTTTAAGCTTTTCTTTGTGTCTTACACCGAATTTATGCTCCTCATCAATTACAAGAAAGCCGAGGTTTTTAAAATTAATATCGTCTGAAAGAAGCCTGTGTGTTGCAACCACAACATCAAGTTCACCGGAATTTATTTTTTCCACGGTTTCTTTTTGTTCTTTTTTGGATGAAAATCTGTTTAATACGCCTATTTTAACATCATACGGGTCAAATCTTTCTTTTAATGTTTCGTAATGCTGCATTGTAAGAATTGTTGTCGGAGCGATAAATGCAGCCTGATAACCGCTCATTACAGCTTTGAATATCGCCCTTAAAGCAATTTCGGTTTTTCCGAAACCAACATCAGCACAAACAAGCCTATCCATAGGCTTAGTATCTTCCATATCTTTTTTAACATCTATTATTGCTTTCATCTGATCCGGTGTTTCAATATATTCAAAACTGTCCTCCATTTCGGACTGCCACACCGTATCAGGCTCGAACTCTATTCCCTGCGCAAGCTTTCTTTTTGCATATAAATCCAATAAATCATAGGCAATAGTTTCCAATTCTTTCTTTGCCTTTGATTTAGCCGTTTCCCATGCACTTCCTCCCATTTTTGAAAGCTTGGGTTTTATATTTTGAGAACCCCGATATCTGCAAAGAAGGTTTATCTGTTCTGCCGGCATAAACAATTTATCGGTTCCCTGAAATTGAATTTCAAGGTAGTCTTTTTGATTTCCGTCAAGCTCCTGTTTGGTTAACCCGTTATATATGCCGATGCCATGAATTGTATGAACAACGTATTCTCCCTGTTTAATATCGTTAATTGATTCTATAAAATCACCTGATTGTTTGTTATAACTGTATTTTTTAGTTGTAATATCCCTGTGTTGTCGATTAAAAAGCTCTTTATCCGTAATAAAAATGATTTTATCTTCACATATTCTTTTGTCATCAACTATTGCACCGCCAAAAGAAATGTCCGGATAATAAAATATGTTGTCCGAAAAAATTTCATATTCGCTGAAAATTTCCTTCAATCTTGCGGGACTGTTTGAACAGATGCATATTTTACAGTTTTCTTTGAGAGATTTTTTTATATATTCGGATACTTCTTTAATGTTTGAAGAAAATTTCGGAGGTATGCTTAAATCAAATTCAAACAATTCATCATATTTATCCGACAAAAAGTTATCAAGAGAAATTATATTAAACTTTTTTAGTGCGCTTATAAATTCTGCTTCGGTTGTGTGATTTGAATTTTTCAAAGGAAGCTTAAAACCGCTCAGCAAAGATTCGTTGTAATTTTCGGTATAAGTTTCATTTATTTGAGAATATTTTGAATATATCGCCGAAGACTCTTTTAAAACAATAATATAGTCTTTAAAATAGTCAAACAAGGGTTTTATATCATCGGAAAACATATTTTGATAATATTCAATACCTTCAAAATATCCTTCCTCGCTTATTTTTTCGGTAAGTTCACTTTTAAGCTTTAATAGCATTTCATCATTTGTATCTGTTGCATTTACTTCCGAAATAAACCTGCTTTTGGTGCTGTCGTTTAAAATAAATTTATACAACGGAAAAATTTTAATTTTTTCAATATGTTCGTAACTCTTTTGAGTTGAAGGATTAAAATATCTTATATCTTCTACGATATCCGCAAAAAATTCAATCCTTACGGCATTTTTTTCAAAAGTGTAAACATCTAAAATATCGCCTCTGAGGGCAAATTCTCCTATATCATTAACCGAGGTAACCCTCTTATATCCGTACTCAACCATTTTTTGAGCAATGAGAGAGTAGTCTATATTGCTGCCTTTTTTTATTTCTATTGAGTTTTCATTATAAAATTCTAATGCCGGAAACTTTTCAAATAAGCTTTTAACAGGGGCAATAACAATATCGGGTTTGGATAAGATTATATTTATCTGTTCGTTATATATATAATAATTCTTGTCAAGACCGCTATAGAAGCTGATTTCCTGAGAAGGTAAGATTTCGGTTTGGATACCTGATAAATTATTAAAATCTTTCTGGTATTTTAAGGCAGTCTGATCATCCGATACAATAAAAAGAACTTTTTTCTTTTTCAGGACAATATCCCTCATTAAGAACAAATCAACAGGAAATAACAGTCCTTGCAAAAGCAGGTTTTTTTTAAAATCGGAAGATATAAACCTGTTTATAAAATCAAATTTTATATTATTAAACGGCATTATAATATTTTTCCAGCATACTTGCACCGATTACACCCGAATAATCACCTAATTCGGCTTTCTTAAATTCGGTTTTTTCCGATGCAATTAAAAGGGATTTTTCTTTGGAAGAACGAACTGTTTTAACGTAAAATTCATCAATTCCCTGAATAATACCTCCGCCGAGAATAATAAGTTCGGGATTTAAAAAGTTGATAACATTTGCAATTCCGACCGACAAGTATTTTATCGCATCATCAACACATTTTGTCACCACTCTGTCATGAGCGTCCAGTGCTTCTTTAAGGTGTTTGGTTGAGATGTTTTGGGTATCACAAATATCAGCAATTATTGAATATTCGCCTTTTTTAATCATGCCTTCTATTCTTGTTTCTATGGCGGTTCTTGATGCATAAGCCTCGAGGCATCCCGCCTCTCCGCAAGTACACATTCTGCCGTCGGCTTGAACAATGGTATGTCCTAACTCACCCGCAGTTCCCGTTGCTCCTAACACAAGTTTTCTGTCAATTATAACGGAAGAACCCACACCGGTTCCCACAAATATACACACCATATTGTTATAATCTTTTCCGGCACCTTGTATCATTTCCGCAATCGCAGAAACTTCAACATCATTTCCGACAACGGTTTTAATACCATATTTACATTCAAGAAGCTCTTTTATATTCAAATTAACACATTCAAGGTTACATGAATACAATAATACTCCGCTGTTTCTGTCAATTTGACCCGCCGCTGCCACACCTATAGAATTTATTTGGCTTTTATTAACATTTGATATTTTTAAAAGTTCATCAATTGCTTCATATATTTTTTGTATGACATTTTTGTTTCCCTTGATTTTTTTTGTTTTTTTCTTAACTTCAAAATCAATTTTATTTGTTTTTTCATCCGTAAGGACGCATAAAATTTTAGTTCCGCCAAGATCTATTCCAATATTGTATTTTTTCATTTTTACTGCTTATCTTTCATTCCGATGTTTTTTAATCTTCGTTCAATATCTCTCCACCAGCTTAGTTTATCTTTAAAAAGATATCTGTAACCCGTAAAATCTCCGCTTGCAATTTGTTTTTGATGTTTGTCGCAAAATATTTCAAATTCCTTTGCAAGCTCACTGCAAAATTCTTTTCTGTCATAATTAAAATCATAATATGTCTGAACTTCACCGAATTCCATTACAATTTCAGGTCTGTCCTGCCTTAAAAAAGTGTAGTTAACGGACACAGGGCATAGATTAATCCCGCCAAAATTCTTTACGGCATTTTGGGTAAGATATGCAAGCCCCGTCTGGAAAACTTCGGGACGATAATGAGGCGGTCTTATTATGCCTTGCGGAAATAACCAGAAGTTTATATCGGGTTTATCGAGTGTTGTTGCGGCATACTTAAGCGCTTTAATTGCATCCTGAGGAGTTTTTTTATTTATCGGAAAACAACCGATATATTGAAACAGAGGAAATCTGTTCATTTCTTCAATCATTAAACGAAGCCTGCCGTGCATTATTCTTCTTGCTACGCTATAACCGATAATACCGTCCCACCAGTTATTATGGTTTGTATAAAAAATAGTTGCTTTTGTTTTATCTCTTTTTTCAAGATTTTCAATACCCTTGTACATAAGAGAATGAAATCTTCTTTCAACCATCCTTTTGAAAACAAAATCGGCTACGGCAAGCCAGAAAGGAACATCTTTTGCTGTTCTGAATTTTTCCTCTCTGTTTCTTAATATTGTAGGTGGTGTATTACCGTATAAATGCTGAGGTGTTTCAATTGTTTTCATTAGAACCTTCCCCTATTTATCTGTCGTTATCCTGTTTAGCTGACAATACGCCTTAAATGACGTTAAATCTTTTTCAATAACATGTATATCTTTTTTAAGATTTAATTTTTTTGCAAGTTCAATTGTTGCATTATACAAGTTTAATATTTTTGATACCGCAGCGCTTTTGTCCTCTGATTGAACCTGAAGTATTTCCCTTAATATAGAAGCCTTGAGTCTTTGCAATCGTACCAACAAGTATAAAAGTTGATTTGCTTTTGCATCCTGTATTCCAAGATCACAATACATTTGAGCATTTTCTCTGTCATTAAGCTTTAGATAGGATTTTGCAAGAAGCTCCTGAAATAACACTTTAAAATAAATGTTGTTATTTTGGACATTTTCACAAATCTTGACAGCTTTTTCGCATATCTCAATACAATACATATCGGCCTTATTTGATGCAGTAGCCGCAGCACTGATATACCATGCTAAAAGCGCGCCGAATGCGGTCTTTTTGGAAGAAAAATACTGCATTTCTTCTGTTGCTACCTTAATTGCCTTCAGGTAAGATTTTTGCTGTAAAAATACATATGCAAGAAGGGTTTTAAATATATTTTTTGCAAGCTCGTTATTTGAATTATTTGCAAAAGCCGTCGCTTCAAACAATTCATTGTTAATATTATCGGTGTCTGATTTTAAGATTTTGTTAATAAGATTTATAATATTCCATTCCGAAATTAAGTCGGAATCATCAAGAATATAAGAATAATCTTTTACTATTGCGTTTAAAATAGAGCGCGACTCATCAAAATATCCTCTTGACGTATTTGCTACAGCCATTGCAAACGCAAGTCTGACTCTCAGATTATCGATTTTTGAACTCTTGTCTTTTTGAAGCTCTTTATCAATACTTGATATCAAATCAAAAGCAAGTACCGAACCCTGTTGAGCATAACTGTAAGCCAGAGTAATATTTACATCAAGCCATGTATAAAGTATATCTTGCTGACTAATCCAATTTTGTTTTGAAAACATGTTAAGATGTTTTTGTAAAACAGGCGAAATTTCAGTTTTAACAAGACTTGTAATTTCTTCCCATGAGCCGAGTTTCAAAAGAGCATTGAGTTTTCTTGTTTTAATTAAAGCAATTTGAAGCTCTGTTGTAGATTTCTTTTCCGAGCGGTCATTGGTGTCAAAATATTTTAAAACATTGTCAACAAGTTCAACAACTCCCGTATAATCCTGTGTCAGATAAGCACTTTTTACCATGTATCCGCATAAATCGATTATTTTGTTTTCATCTTCCGAGCTTTTTGCGGATGCAATAGCATTGGACAGATACTCTTTTGCCTCCTCGGGATTTTTGATATAAATCAATTTTCCGAGTCTTTCACAGATATCGTCTTTTATATTTTTGATATTATCCGTATTGATGCTGTTTAATAATATTAAACTCTGCTTTTGAGCCATTGCATATATATTTACATCACCGATAAAGCTTGCATACTGGAGATTTTTAGTCCAGAGATTATACGCGAGCTCCTTATTATCAACAATTTGAGCAAGTATGGGACAAATAAGCGGCGTTGAAATTATCTTATTGCTCAGCATAAATAAAAGTTTTTCCGCATAGTTTTTAATTAATTCATCTTCTTTTGCTTTGATATAGCAATAAGACCAGGTCAGAGAATTCTTAAAGCCGTATATATCATCGTATTTTTTCTTTAAATATCCTTTTTTCTCAAGAACTGAAACGATTTCAAAAAACTCATTTTCATTCAATTCAAAAAGCTCGGACAGTATCTTATAATCAAGCCTGTCCCCCAATAAAGACGCAACATTTAAGAAAATATACTCTCTTTCATTTTCTTTTTTCAGGGTATCCAATCTTTCAAAAATACATTTTTCAAGACTGTCAGGCAATATAATATCAATATTTTTCTTATTAAATTTAACCTGATCGTTACTTATGTATAAACTCTTATTTTCAAACAGGTATTGGAGAATTTGTTCGATATAGACAATATTACCCTGAGCATTATAAGAAATTACCGAAAGAATATCATCCGGCACAAGCGCATTTTGTCCTATAATTTTTTTAATAAATGCGCGTGACTCCGGCATTGTTTGAGTTTTAAGGGAAATATTCAAACAATTGTTTGAATCCAACTTGCTTGATTGGAAATACAGGGAAATTGAGTGCGGATTTTTGTATCCGAGTATCATTTTTGCATCCGTTGCAAAATAATCGCTCTCCACAAGATATTTCAAAAAGCTGAACGAGGACTCATCCAATAAATCAAAATCATCTATTATAAAAATTACATTTTTTCTTTCTTTGATATAGTCAAAAATATCTTTTAAGTATTTATGAGTAAACTCTTTATTATAGAGAATATTTTCATAATAATCCGTATTTATGGGATAAACAAGATTTGCCAGAGTTTCCAAGTTTTGCGGATCGATATTTTCAAGATTTAATTTATCAAGCACTCTTTTTTCAAAAGTCTTTATGTTAAACTCGCCTTTTAAAACAACAGGGCAGTCAAAAAGACTGATAAAAAAGCTTTGTATTAAGCCGTAAGGGCTGATTTGAGTCAGTGCCGAACATTGCGCATAAAAAACTATAGTACTGTCCGATGAGCTTTTTTTAATTCTTGAATAAACATTATTTAAAAGATGAGTTTTTCCCGCACCTCTCGGAGCATTAACCGAAATTGCCCTGATTGAAGAGTTTATATCGGAAAGATTATTCAAAATGATTTCAAGCGCTTTATCATATTTTTTTGCTTCATTTTGCTGAAACATCGGCTTTTTATCAAGAAATATTCTCTTATAAGAATCGGGGGATATTCTGATAAATGACATTTCACCGTTCAATCTTACATAAGCCCCTCTTGATACAACAAAATCTTTATCGGAGCCATGCTTTAATTGAATAATATCATCCGAATTTTTAGCCTCATCAATCGTTAATATTGCAAATTTGTACGACAATCCGACATCGAGTGTTTTTTCAAGAATTTGATTAAATTTTAATATTTCATCGTCAAATATTGCAATCTTTTCCAATAATTTAGACTCTTTTGAATATTGGAAACTAAACATCACCGTATGCGAATTAATAAATTCACATATAGCACCAAAAGAGAGTTTTATTGTTGTTTTAATGTTCTCAATAACTTTTTGAGTAAACTCATCTTTATTGTATTTTTCAAAAATTTTATCAAGATTGAAGAAATCAATATAGAACATCAAAGGACGTGTGTCGTTCGCAATCAACTCTTTATTTTGAACATCTATTTTTGCATTAGCGGTAACATTTTGCTCATCAATGTTTATTTTTTTAGTTTTTTGTTTCTGAACTTGCACCGTCTTAGAAGTTACCTTACGGGGATTTTCAGACACATCTTGTACTTTGGGCGCGGAAGTTTTTGAAATCGAAGAATTTAAAGGTTTTTCTTCAAGATTTCTTAATCTTGATTTTAAATCCGTACCTTGCTGCTTTTTACCCGTAAAATCATACTCGCATTTTCTGCATGTTTTGGATGAGGAAATATTTGCACTATGGCATCTGGGACAAAATTTAACAAAAGTATGCCCGCACTTCTTGCAGCTCACCGCTCCAATGCGGATAGGGGAAGAGCATTTCGGACATTTAAAAATTAACTTTAATTTACAACTCGGACAAACAGTATCCGTTCCGGATACTTCCGTCTTACATCTTGGACAAATCAAATCTTTTATCCCGTATTAGTTATAACTATCAACAAGATTTTAATACAAATATAAAAAAAGTTGTACTAATGTAAATTTTTTTAAATATTTTGTCGTTTGGCGCTTTAAAGTGTATCATTTATAATATGAAATTAGGAGTAAATATAGATCATATAGCCACCCTCAGAAATGCCAGAGGAGGAGTGGAACCAAACCTTGTTGAAGCCGCAAAAATTATTTTAAAAGAAAATATACATTCTCTTACAATGCATTTAAGAGAAGACAGGCGCCACATAAAAGATAACGATTTATATGATATTAAAAAATTAGGCGCAAGAATAAATCTTGAAATGGCTGCAGTAGAGGAAATACAAAAAATTGCACTCGACCTGGTTCCTTACAGTGTTTGTATAGTACCCGAAAGACGCCTTGAAGTTACGACGGAAGGCGGGCTTGATGCGGCAAGTCAAACGGATTATTTAAAGGAATATATAAAACCCCTTAAAGAAAAAGGTATAATAGTAAGTTTATTTATAGATGCGGATTTTAAACAAATAGAAGCCTCAAAGAAAGCCGGCACAGACTATATAGAACTTCATACCGGAAGTTTTTCCAATGCATTTTTATCGGGAAATTATTCAAAAGAACTTGAAAAACTTAAAAATTCAGCCGCGTATGCCGCGGATTTAGGTATAAAAGTTAATGCGGGACACGGATTAGACTATAAAAATGTTTATCTGATGAAGGAAGTTCCAAATCTCTGTGAACTGAATATAGGTCACAGCATTATTTCAAAAGCTGTATTTATCGGAATTAAAGAAGCGGTAAGAGAAATGCTGTCGTTAATTAGTTAAATTGTATAATAAATCATATATAAACGGAGTGAAGTAATGAAAAAACATTTCAAAAAAAAGGAGGCATTAAGCTTAAAACATGCCTTTACGATAGGAGAGGCGGTTATCGCTACGACCGTGCTTGCAATATCCATTGC
>CADBOZ010000102.1 GCA_902796515.1 uncultured bacterium
CCACGGAACACTCGCATGTTCGACGGTTTTCAAGACCGCTCCGATCAACCACTCCGGCATTCCTCCGAAAGTTTCTTTACAATGATAACAAAAACAATTTTGCAAGTAAAGAACTTTTATTAACATGCTATATAACTATTTTGCGGAAGGTGAATTTAAGGCTTTAATTACCTTATCTGTTATATCAACTCCGCCGAAGAATACAACCGATTTTTCAACAACGGTATCAATTTTATTTGCGATAGCAACCTGTTTAACCGCGTTTCTGATTGCCGTATCGATTTCGGCTTCTTTTCTTTCTTTTAATTTTAAATAAGCTTCCTGTTTTCTGTTCATTTCTTTTGAAACATTATCTTCGAAGTTTTTTCTTTCAATCGGAGTTGTTATTTTTTTGTATTCTCTTTCTTTATCAAGGCTATAACGTTGAATTTCCGCATATTTATCGGATATTTCGTCACTTACGGTTTTAACTCTTGAATAATTATCAACAACTTCATCAAAATCAACAACTCCGACTATTTCTGCCATTGCGCCGCTGAATAAAAAAGAAGCTGCTAGAACAGATAAACATAATATTTTTTTCATACAAGTTTCCTTTCGATTTTAAAAAAATTATACCATATTTAATTTTATTTAGTATAATTTCTATATCAATATTAAGAAAATAAGTATGGCAAGAAACTATCAAAAAAGAAATTCAAAAGAATATAATAAGGCAAGGGCTGTTTTTCAATGGATTACCTGTAATCTTGTTTACGGTTTGTATTTTAAATTAGCTTTTAATTTAAAAGTTGAAGGCAGGGAAAATGTTCCGAAGAAAGGCTTTTTTATCGTTGCCTCAAACCACACAAGTGCAATTGACCCTTTTTTAATTATTCATGCCATTAAACGCCCCGTGGCATATATGGCAAAAGTTGAGCTGTTTAAAAAGAAGATTGCAAGATTTTTCTTAAATTTGCTCGGTGCTTTCGCTGTTGACAGGGCAAAACTTTCCGTTTCAACAATAAAAACCGTAATAGGTTTAAAACAAACAGGCTGGGTATTGGGAATTTTCCCGCAGGGAACAAGGGAAAAAGACGGAAATATGGATAACATCAATAAGGGGTTTGCAAGTTTTGCCAAAACCTTGAAATGCGATATATTACCTGTTGCAATTACGGGTATGACAAAAGACCAGAGAAAACTGTTTCATGGAAAGATGAAAATAAAAATAGGAAAACCGATTCCATATAACAACAATATTGATGAAATGATGACTCTCTGGAGTAAAACCGTCACTGAATTATCGGAAGGAAATATATAAATGGGCGCAAAAACAATTAACTACGCACAAAAGAAAGCATGTGACTTTAATATTCTCACAAGACTTTATCAGCTGTATGCTTTATATATTTTGTTCTTACCTTTTTTTGGCGGGTTTTTATACAATTTTAAAATTAAAAGAAACAAAAATTTAGATAAAAAGAAATTATATATTTATGCGCCAAACCATATTTCCTATATTGATGTATTTATTTTAAATCATGCTATAGGTCGTCCTCTTGCGTATATGGCAAAAATTGAACTGTTCAAGACCGGAAATTGGAAACAAAGATATGTTACAAGAAATATTTTAAGGCTGGGCGCATTTGCCGTTAACAGGGAAAAAGTTCAATTGTCAACCGTAAAAACCGTAAAAGAAGTATTTAAAGCCAAATATAACCTTTGTATTTTCCCGCAGGGCGGAATAAGAAAAAACAGAGTAATTGAAAACGTAAACGGCGGATTTATTTACTTTGCAAAAGTAAATAAAATAGACATTGTTCCCGTTGCAATGAAGGGGCTTGAAACTTATAATTGGAAATTGTTTAAAAAACAAAATGTTGATATTGCGGTAGGTGAACCGATTTCCTATGAACTTCCCGAAGAAGAAATCTTAAAACAATGGGCGGAACAAATCTGTTCTTTAAACGGCTATGAAAACAAAATGAAATAAAATAGCAAAAAAAATTGTTTACCTGTTTTAATATAGTCATAGAAAATAGGCTTTATTTTGCAAATACCGAACTTAACAAGCGTAGTAACGCACATACAAAACCCCAATAAGCAACTCGGAGTTTTATTGGAAGAAATACCGAGTGATATAGGTCGCTCAGTTCAAGGCTATAAACGAGGCGGAATAATTGAAGGTGCCGAAAAACTCAGAAAAGAAATTATGGCAGCGGCTGTTTGGCTTTACGGTATACCTGTGTTTAAAGCAGGCGGCGACAAACTATTTGAACAATTATTTAAAGTTCCTATGAATATTGATTTTTCCAATGCAAAAGACGGAAATGATGCAATAGGTGATACTTTAAGATATATTTTTAAAAATGAAAATCCGAAAATGCTTGATGTTAGCGGATTAAAACCCGAGTATATCGAAGAATTCAGAAAACTCAAACCGCAAAATTTGGAAGAAATAGCAAAGAAAATCTCAACAGGCAAGAAAATAACCTCTGTTGTTGCGGTTGCCCTAAATTGTATACTTATGGGTATAGTCATTCCTAAATTTAATCAATACCTTACGAGAAAAAAAGTAAATCAGCAAAAGCAAAAAAATTATTCTCCGAAATTCGACACAATGAAAGAGTTTACTTCAAAAGCTAAGAGTAATAACGGTAGTGATATTCGCTTTACCGGATTTTTTAATACAATAGCCAATGACATAAAAAAATACGGTTTTGCTTATGCGGTAGGATATAATACCGAAAACAATAATACTTTCAGACTTATTTCAACTGATATTCCGATGATTGCGGGCCGTACCGCCGTTTCAAGAAATCCGTACGATGCTTTTGAAAACTTCTTTATGGATTCTGCGGGAATGTATTTCTATAATTTCTGTTCTCCGCATGTGCAAAAGGGTCTAAGAAAACTTTCTGGAAAACTTTTTAACAAAAATAATGTCGGAATAATCCCCGATATTAAACCAGCAGTTTCAGATTATATTGCGGCACTTGACGAAAGCAAGCTTAAAGATGCTCTCGGAAAATTGAACGGCGAAAATAAAAATATTTCGGAATTATTTTCCGAAGACATTATAAAAATATTGCACAATAAAGGAACGTACGGTAAAGCGGGAAAAATAAACAAATTCGTTAAAAATTCGGATATTGAAGAACTTGATAAAAGCGTAATAAATTATATGAATTATATTAAAGCAAACCTCAAAGGCGCTGATGCAATTTCATCTGCGATAAAAGATATAACAAAAAAAGTTAATCGAACAAATGCCGTGTTTCTGGCTGCCGGAATTATTGCAAGTATAACGGGGCTTGCATATATAATTCCTAAAGTTACATTCTTTATTACAAAAAAATTGTCCGGCAGTTCAAGTTTCCCCGGTGTAACCGAATATGGCAAAAACGAAACGAAAAATACAAAAAATGCTTAAAAAAATAAATAATTTTTATTAATAACAAAAATTTTCTATGAAAATAGATTTTTTTAAAATATAATACTTCTTAAGAAAACACTTTGAAAAGGACTAAATATGCAAGCAAGAAGAGCAAGCAGAGAACTGGCGTTAATATTATTTTCACAACTCGGAAAAAATACGGAAAAATATAAAAAAGAAGATTTCATGCAAATTGTACTAAAATCCGTACGTACATTGATTTCTTCTTCTTATGATGAAGTAAACCTTTGTACAAGTGAATTAACAAATTTGAAAAATCAGATTATCGAATACGAAAATAACCACAAAGAAAATCTTTCAAGACCGATTGAAGCGGATAATATACCTGTTCCGATTATTATGACATCGGATTTTGAAGCAAAAATTGATACACTTATATCCTCTGCGGAAAAAACAATAAATGCGCTGGATGTTGCGGAATTATGTACGCTTGCGGGTCAGGATGAAGTTAAGGAATATACAATTAAAATTGCATCCGAATATCAATCCCATAAAAACGAAATAGATAAAATGATTTCAGATTATGCATTCGGATGGGATATCGACAGATTATTTAAAATTGATAAAGATGTTTTAAGAATTGCAATAACAGAGCTTGTCTTTATAAAGGATGCTCCGCATAAAGTTATAATTGATGAAGCACTTGAACTTGCAAAGAAATATTCAACCGATGATTCTCCGTCATTTATAAACGGTATACTTGCAAGAGTTGTAGAAAAATATGTTTAATTTTTTTAAAAACAAATTTGATAAAAAAGAAGCATCCGAGCCGAATAAATCTGCTTTTTCGGCTTTTAAAAATGTCTTTTCCAAAACCGCAAGCACAATTGCGGATAGTTTGACCAATTCAATTTCGGGTGATAAACAAATTGACGAATTTGAACTTGAAGATATTGAAACAACTCTTATCAAGGCTGATTTAGGTATAGATTTATCAGTTGAAACCGTAAATAAAATTAAAGAAAGTAAAATTAAAACTTCGGAATTAAAAGGATTTTTAAAAAAAGAATTTACAAATATTTTAAATACAGAGTCCGATTCCAATTTGAAATTTGATAAAGATAAATTGAACATATATTTTGTAGTCGGTGTAAACGGTGCGGGAAAAACAACTTTAATCGGTAAACTTGCAAACAGATTTAAAAAAGAAGGCAATAAGGTTTTACTTGTTGCGGGAGATACATTTAGAGCCGCAGCGGAAGAACAGCTCGATATATGGGCAAAAAGAGCTTCGGTTGATATTTTAAGAGAAGATAAAGCAGACAGTGCATCTTTGATATTCAGAGCTATAGATAAAGCGAGAAATGAAAACTATAATGTCGTAATAATGGATAGCGCCGGCAGATTGCAAAACAAATATAATTTGATTGAAGAGCTTAAAAAAATTAAAAATGTAATTGCAAAGAAAATCGGAAACGATAACTTAGAAACCATTCTTGTGCTTGACGGTTCACAGGGGCAAAACGGTTTAAATCAAGCAATGGTCTTTAATGAGGCTGTGAATATTTCATCGATTGCCATAACTAAGCTTGACGGAAGTTCAAAAGGCGGAATTATTCTTTCAATTGCAAAAAATCTCGGTATTCCGACAAAATTAATCGGTACGGGCGAAGGAATAGACGATATTGTTGAATTTAATTCAAGCGATTTTATAAATGCAATATTTGAAAGCTGATTTATTTAAACCTGATGAAAACGCTTTTTTCATACAAAAAAATATTTACCGTATTACTATCCGTTTTATACATTTTTGGGCTTACCGCTTCATTTTATAATTTTGAAGTAATTTTCAGTATCATTGCTTTTGTTTTGCTCACCTGTCTTGTTATATTTTTAAATTTTGATTTTAAGAAGGTAATTATTTTATATTTGATATTTTTCACAGGAATATTAAGGGCGGATAATTCATATAAAATCGATAATGTTTTAAAAGATATAAAAGCAGACAATGTAGTTATTAAAGGACAGATTGTTTCATCAAAAGATATTTCAAATAAAAATAACAGGGTAAAATTCTATTTAAAAACAAATGATATAACCATAAAAAACGAAAGAACCGATACAAATTACAATAATATTAATTCAAAAATTCTGGTAAGCCTTGATATGGCTGATTTAATCGAAGATAAAATAATTATCGGAGATTACATAGAGCTTCAGGGAAAAATAAGTTATCCTGCGGAAGCAACAAACCCGCACCAGTTTGATTATAAGCGTTATCTTTTAAATAATGATTGTACAAATGTATTTTACGGAAACTATAAAACTTTAAAAATAACAGGTGAGCCGAATTTTTCAATTAAAAACCCGAAAGAATGCTGGTATTACACTTTAAAGAAGTTTGAACTTACGAGAATTAAAATTTTAGAAAAGCACTCAAAAAACTTACCGCCCGACAGACTAAAAATTCTCGGCGGGCTGGTTTTTGGTGATGAAACCATAAATCCCGATGAAAAAATAAAAGAAGACTTTAAAAATTCAGGACTTTTACATCTTCTTGCCGCAAGCGGATTAAACGTTACTTTAATATACGGAATTTGGTGGCAAATTGCATCTTTAATTAAATTTCCATACCGGCTCTCGATTTTGACCGGTGCTTTATTTGTTATTCTTTATACATTTATGACGGGCTTTCCGCCTTCTATAATCAGGGCGGGAATAATAATCCTTTTTATACTTTTCGGGAAACTTATTGACAGAAAAGCCGATTCCGTTGCATTAATATTTTTTGCGGCATTTTTAATACTGCTTTGCAGTCCTAAGATGTTATTTGACATAGGTTTTCAACTTTCCTTTATCGTAACTTTCGGATTGATTGTCTGCTGTCCCGTTGTTATTTCAAAATTTTCAAGTATTGAAGAAAATTATAAAAACAGACACAAAAATAAACCAAAATTAGTAAGATATTTTCTTTATCTTTTTTCTCCCGTTAATTTAATTTCGGCGGCAGTTGTTCCTCTGGTAGCGCAATTATGGGTTATACCTTTACAATTGCATTATTTTAATAACTTTGCTCCGATGAGCGTATTTGCAAATATTGCCGTTGTTCCTTTTATCGGAATACTAAGCTTTATCGGTTTTGTTTCTTCTATAATCGCTCTAATTCCTAATATAAGCGATTTTATAATATTTTTATTCGATGCTGTTGCAAACCCTCTTCTTTTACTTTTGATTAAAATAAGCGAATTTTTTGCATCGTTTAAATTTTCATTAGTTTCGACTTCGGGATTAAATTTTATACAAATATTTGCGGCGTGGGTTGTTATTTTAATTTTTACTTTAAATTTAAAAAATAATTTTCAAAACAAAAAACATAAACTCTTATTGTGCTTATTTTTAATTTTATTTGCCGCAAGTTTTATAAAAAGCGATATATTCTCTAAAAACCCTGAAATTATTATGTTTGATGTTCAAAATGCAGATTGTTTTTTGATTAAAACGCCAAAACATAAATATATTATGATTGATACGGGAAATAAAACATACAAAGGAATATCCTCCGCTCAAACCGTTATTAACAGATATTTGAAGAATGAAAGAATAAATAAGCTCGAATATCTTATAGTTTCTCATTTTGATATTGACCATGCAGGCGGAGTGATTGATATATTGGATAATACGGAAGTAAAAAACGTATTAATCCAAAAAGAAGAAATAAAATCGCAAACTTCCAAAGAAATTCTTGAATATTTAAAAGAGAATAACTTTAATTATAAAGTTGCAAAAAATAATGAAATCATATATACAGAACCCGATTTTAAGATAATTTCTTATAAACCCGAAATTAAAACCGTAAATAAAGATAAGGAAGATAATAAAACTTCTGTAGTTATTCTTGTGACATATAAAGATAAAAACATTCTTTTTATGGCAGACAGTGATGTTGAAGGATTTAATTCAATTAAAAGCAACTTGCCCGAAAATATCAATATAATTAAAATCGGACACCACGGTGCAAAAGGAGTTATTGATAAAAGTATGCTTGATAAAATCAAACCCGAATATGCACTTATTTCTGCGGGAGAAAATAAATTCAATCATCCCTGTTTTGAAACTTTGAAGTTACTGTATGAAAACAACGTGAATGTATTTTCAAGTAAAAATTACGGTTTTATAAGAATTATATTGAACGAAGATAAAATAATTTTTAAGCATTTTAATAAATTCAAACGAAAACAAGAAAAAATTATAATCACGGATTATGAAAAATTATTTACGGAAGAACAATATATAAAAGGATTTATCAAAGAAAATTCCGAAAAAGACTAAAATTCGTTTAATTTTTAAATATTACCGATGTTTACTATTTTATTAACAGATAGTATAATTTTTACTATGAACGTTCTTCTGATATTAGGATTAGTATTATTTACCTGTACTTTCCTGTGGGTTTATATCAAATTTCTTTCAATTACAGTAAATAAAACAAATACAAAAAAAGTTGTTGATGAAGCTTATGAAAATCCATACGAAAGATGCAAAAAATTGTATGCTCAGGGAATGCATGCCGAGCTTCAACGGTATGCGCAAAGAGAGCTTGCAAAAAACTTCGCCAATACGGAATTGAGAAGAATACTTGCCCAATCTTTTATGGAAACGGGTAATGAGGATTTAGCAATTGCGCATTATGAAGCAATTTTATCTATTTCCCCGCAGGATATTGAAACACGTGAGTTTCTTGCAAATTATTATTGTGAAAATGGCCCAAAATCCAAAGCAATAGAACTGTACGAACAAATTTTTATGTATGACAGCGGAAATATTAATGCCGTTGAAACCCTTGCAAAATTATATGAGGAAGCATCAAAATGGGATAAGGCCGTTGAAATGTATAAAATGCTTCTTGATGCCGAAGTTGATGAAACAAAAATCTCGGAATTGCAGTATACCCTTGCCAATCTTTACACGAAAATAAACAATGACGAGAAGGCATTTGAAGTATACAGAAACATAAACAAAAGCGACCCTGAAAATCTTGAAATTCTTATTATTCTTGCCGATTTAGCTTATAAAAATAAGTATTGGAAAGATTGCCTTGCTTATTACAATAAAATTATTTCAATAGTGGGTGATGATTTTGAAATATTGGAAAAAATCGCACAAATTCATGTAATTCTTGAAAATTGGAATGATGCCGTTGCAATATATAAAAAAATTATTTCCATGGAAGACAAGACGAGCTCAAATTATATTTACCACAAAAACGAATTATGTAATGCGATGCTGAAAACAGGTGATTGCGAAGAAGCAATCAATATCCTGAAGGAATTAAATCTTGAAAATCCTAAAGAAACATCAATTGCATTCAGTTTAGCACAGGCTTATGCGCTTGTCGGAAAATATCAATCAGGAATTAATTTATATAATAATCTTCTTGATGAACTCCCGCCCGAAAACAGCGATATAATTATAAGATATATTTCGGATTTGATTTGTTCATGGGCTGAAGATTTGTTTAAAAAAGGCGAATATAATCAAGCTTTTGATAAATTTTTTGAAGCTCTTAAATATGACGAAGAAAACGACAAAGTATATTACGAACTCGGAAAGTGTAATTATTATATAAAAAGTTTTCAGGATGCAATCGGATATTTTAAAAGAGCTATTTCAATCAAACCGCAAGAATCAAAGTATTATTTCGGTTTAGGGTGCGCTTATGATGAATCGGGCTCGGTTAAGAATGCCAAAATTGCTTTTTACGATGCAATAAATATTAACCCGATGGATATAAAAGCAAGAATAGCTTATGCAATTTCTCTTACAAAAGAGCTTGAATATGCACAAAGTATTGAACAATTTACGGAAATTTTAAAATACATTCCGAATAATGCGGATACATTATACAATCTTGCTCTTGCTTACGAATTAATCGGTGATTATGAAAGAGCTATAACCTATTATAAAAAAGCAATAGATGAAAATAACGACCATAAAGAAGCAATGCATAACCTTGAATTGCTTATAGGTGAGCCTTATGTTCCCGAAAAAACACATAATGAGCCGGATGAAATAATTGAAGCGGAAACGGTAGACGAAGCTGAAGTTACAGAGGAAGAAACAGCTCCCGAAGAAAACACTCAACAACAACAGACAGAACAAGAAGCTGATAATTTTCATGAAGATGAAGCAATAATAAAATACGACGACAGTATGTTTAATTAATATTTTTTAAGCATTTATTCTTTGCCGTGTAAAGACCTACCGCAAAAGCAATTGAGGACATCAGTATAAGTATTGCTTCTATTCCGAAATATTTTCCTATAACGCCGAGCGGGGCTAAAAATAATGCGCCCAATCCCCAGCTAAATCCCTGCATAACGCCCGAAACAACACCCGTATATTCAGGCATGGATTTTTGTGCGTGAACCAAAATAATTCCGACGGAAAGCAAAATAAAAAATCCCGTCAAAATAAACAATCCCGTTGCAATATATTTTGTTTTATCTATTAAAAACAAGAATAAAAGTGTCAGAGGAAGTATGCTTAAAAATGACAAAACAACAACCCCGTTTGCATTTATATATTTTTCAATTTTAGAGCTGAACATTGTTGCGCATCCGCCCGATATAAAGAATAATGTGACGATAAGACCGGTAGAGGCAAGCGAAAAACCGTTATTTTGAAGTAAAAAAGGAATATATGTTCCAAAACTTATACTTACTGCCGATTTTATTACCGAAACAAACATCAAAAACATACATGTTTTATTTTTCATTATTTCTTTCATTACAAAAAAGAAATTGCCGTTAACATAGCATTCTTTAGGAGGCATTTTAGGAACGAAAAAGTACAAAAATATACAGGATAAAATACCCGGAATAACCATAGATAAAAGCCCGTTTTCACCTTTAAACTGAACAATGCAGGTTGAAATATAAGGCCCTATTGCATATCCGATTGTTCCGAGCCCGAGAAATACACCCATTGCACCCGACATATTCGGATTATTTTTATTAAAATCTTTTATCAGAGCGGTAACTTGCGGATGGAAAAAGGCATTGCCGAGCATACCCGCCAGCAAAAGAAGGGTAAAGGTAAATACAGTATCGGCTTTTATGGTAAACGGAGTACAAATTGCGGCCAAAACAATGCCCCACACCATAAAGGTTCTGTGTCTGAGCTTATCGGAAATAAAGCCGAAAATAGGCTGCATCATTGATGATAAAAGATGTCCGACAGCAATAATAAAACTGATAACCGCTAAATCTATTCCCAGTTTTTGAGTTAAAAAAGGATATAAAGGAACAAGAATTGCCGCATATAAATCAATATTAAAATGCCCGAAACTAAGTCCTATTAATGCTCTGGTTTGCGATGTAAAAAAGTTTTTCATATTAAATTAATGTTTAAAATGTCTTATTCCCGTAGAAATCATTGTAATTCCGTATTTATCCGCCGTTTCCGTGATTTCTTTATCCTTAATTGAACCTGCAGGCTGGATTATACCCGAAATTCTGTTTTGAACGGCAAGCTGTACGGTATCTTTCGTATTTAAAGTTCCGTCTGTTGCGACAACGGCATCTTTTACGGAATCACAAACCTTGCTGATTGCTATTTCAAGAGCGCCTATTCTGTTTGCCTGACCGGCGCAAACTCCGATTGTCCTTAAATCACGTGCTACAACTACGGCATTTGATTTAACGTGTTTAACAATTTTTGAAGCAAAAATCATATCCTCTGCTTCTTTTTGCTCGGGTTTTCTTTTTGTTATTACTTTAAATGTTTTTGTATCAAAGTCTTTGATGTCTTTTTCCTGAACAAGCACTCCGAAAGGAGTTATTCTGATTTCTTCGTCGCAAAAACGGGAAATATCTTTTAAAGGGGTGTTCATTTTCATTATTTTTAAAGATCTATTCTGTTTTAATTCCAAAAGTGCGTCTTCATCAAAATCAGGGGCGATAACTATGCTTAAATAAATATCTGCAAGCATTTTTGCAAGTTTTATGTCTACTTTCTTTGTAAATGCAGCACATCCGCCGAATGAGCTTACGGGGTCAGAATCAAAAGCCTTACCCCATGCGGATGCCAAATCTTTTGCAAGAGCAACGGCGGCAGGATTTGCATGTTTTACGATAATTGCCGCAGCTACATCATAAAATTCGGAAGCTGTTTCTATTGCAGTTGTTGAGTCAAGAATGTTGTTATAAGTTAACTCTTTTAATGATAAAAGTTCATAATCAAGACATTTGTTATATTCGTATAAAGAAGCCTTTTGATGCGGATTTTCACCGTATTTTAAGTCTGTAATTTTATGCATTTCAAGTGTTTTAATGTTGTCCATTGTTTCCTCCCTGATAGTATAATTTTACAATAAAATACAAATAAAAATACTTTTATTTTTTAACTACAAATCCGAAAACAGCGGAGTTTTCTTTGCTTGATGATGCAATTAAATTCCAGTTGTGTGCTTTTATAAGTTTATTTGCAATGCTTAAATTAAGGCTCATACCGAGCTGGTTAAAATCTGTCGGCCTGTCTTTATCTTCAAAAAGGCTGTTTATTTTTTCTTTTGTCATATAGATTGATTTATTTTTTGTAAAAAATGAGATGAAATGCTCGTTTTCATGAAGATATACTTCAATATTGCTCTTTTCAAAGCCTGACGAAATTGAACTTGATAAAATATTAAATATAATTTTTTGTATCATTTTTTTATCGGCATTCAAATTAAAAGGTTTATTTTTGTCCGCTTTGAAAATTATATTTTGCTTTTTATTGTCGGCAGATTGCCTGATTAATTTCATACAATTTTCAATTTGCTTTTCAATGTCGACATTTTCAAGCTTTAAACGTGTTTTGTTATCCTCAAATTTTGATAAAAATATTGCATTATTAATTATTTCAAGAAGAAAACAGTTTGAAATGTATATTTCCGTCAGAATTTCTCTTTGATTGTCCTGAATTTTTCCGAATTTTTCATTCAAAAACAGTTCCATACTTTGAATTTGAGAAAGAAGTGCCGTTTTTATCTCATGATTTAAAATCCTTGCATATTTGCTTCTTTCTTTTTCAAGCTTTAACAGATTTCTTTCTTCAATCCTTCTGAATTTATCTTTTATTTTTTTTAATATTTTTTTTCTGAAAAACATCTATAATATATTTGCCCTTACTGCTTTTACTGCTGCTTGAACCCTGTCTTTAACGGATAATTTTGTAAAAATGCTTCCGACGTGTGCTTTTGCTGTATTTGCGGATATTACTATGGCATCCGCAATTTGTGTATTTGTTTTTCCGTCGGTCAGAAGTTTCAAAACCTCTATTTCTCTTTCGGTTAAACAATCTTTAATTTTTTGATTTTCCTGCATGACCTCGGTATGATTGAAATTAGAGTTAGATAAAGATGAAAATAATTGTTTTGCAATTCTTAAATTTATGCTGAATTCATCCTTTAATACTTTGTTGATTGTATTTGCCAACTTTTTTCTTTCTCTTTTGAATACGTAGGCACTTGCGCCGCAGGATAAAAAAGTAAGAACATTTCCGGTATCTTCGTTTGCGGAGTAAAAAATTATCTTTGCATCGGGATATCTGCTTTTAAGCAATTTAATTTTATTAATTTCTTCAAGGTCATTAAAATCGGTATCCGAAATAATAACCTTTAAGCCGTAATTGTTGATAGCCTGTATGCAATCCTTTATATTATCAAAAGCTTTACAGCAATAGGAGCTGTTTGATTTGGAAAAATACATTTCATTTGTAATTCTGCTTAATAAACAGCAATCTATTATATACAAACTTACCGGAATCATATTTTACTTTCCTCAACTATTCAAGGACTTTATGATATTAAACAAAACGATATTTGTATATTACCTGACTCGGCTATTTAATTATTTTTTATTTGACATAAATTCCAGTTTATTTTTTTGTCTTTCAAAAAGTGCCGAGTATTCCGGTTTTTTCTTAATTGCACCGTCAAGAAAATCAATTGCTTCCTGCTTATTTTTTTCTTCAAAAAGTATTTCCGAAAAAATCAGATAATCATTTTTTGTTGATGGTTTGAATTTAGAAATTTTAGTGTATAACTGGTTTGCTTTATCGTCTTTGTTTTTGTATTTATATAATTTATATAAAATATATTTATATAATAATGAGTTTTTGTCAAGTTTTTCATTGTTATCAATATATTTTTCAACATCTTTATAATATTCTTTTTTCAGGTAATTTTTTACGTATAATTCCTGAAGCTTTTTTGGATTTTGCGCCTGATACGGAATTCTTAAAGTTTGTGCTATTGCCTGAATTGATGCATTATAGTTTCCTAAAATATAATTTAATTCCGAGCTTATCAGGTAATAATCGGGATTTTTGTCTTTCTTCAGTGCTTCTTTAGTATATTCAAGAGCTTCTTTATATTCATCTTTTATGATACATATTTTTGCAAGCAGAATATCAAGCTCGCTTACATTCGGATTTATTGAGGAAGCTTTTCTTATCAGCTTAACGGCTTCATCAATTTCATTATTTTCAATCAATGAATATATATAGCCAAAATACCCTTCATACAAGCCGTCATTTATATTTACAAGAATTGAAAAATATTTTTCCGAATTTTTATAGTCTTCCTTTTTAAGATAATAATTTCCGAGGTTTAAAAGCACCTCCTGATTATTAGGATTTATTTCATAGGCTTTTTTTAAAAGCTCTTCTTCGTTTTCCGGTTTGAGCTTTGCTTCCGTCAGATATGATTTTATATTTTTTTCATTTAATTTCTTTGCTTCAATAAGAGTATTTAAAGCTTCCGTCTTTGAATTGTTTGAAAGATATAAATCGCAAAGCAGATTATACATCCCGACATCGGTATTATTTTTTTGTAAATATGCTTTTAAATAGTGAATTGCCTTTTCGGTATCACCCGTAAAGTATGAATTATAGACTAAAGTAGCATATTCTTTTTCTGTCGGCTCGGGAACATGTACAATATTTAAGGTTTTTGCAAGATTGGTTTTTAAAAGCTTATTATCAAATATAATTGCTCTTTTTAAGTATTCTCTTGCCAAATCATTATTTTTATTTATGTGTGCTATTCTTGCTTTAATAAATAGCGCACTGTATGCCATAGGGTCGTTTTCAAGAATTTTATCGGCATAAAACTCGGCATCTTTGTATTTTCCTTTATCGAAATTGCTTTTTGCCAAATCCTGATATTCGGAATTGCTATCGTTGATCTTATTTTTGAAATTAATATTTTCTATATCATTTTCGTTTTTGTACAGTTGATATAATTTTTCAAAATTTTCAATTGCGTTTTTTTTGTCTTTTAATTTCAGATATGTTTTTCCGAGCCACAAATATCCGTCTTTGTCATTAGGGTTATTGTTTGTATATTGAATAAAATAATTTTTTGCGAAAGAAAAGTTGCTTTTTTCATATTCTTTTATTCCGCTTTCGATATTCCAGTATAAGCTTGCACGGGCACTATTACAGTATAATGCCGATAATATTAAAAAAATTCCGCCGATTTTTTTATAGAACTTCATCAATTATCTTTTTAACCTGACTAAAAACTTCATCTATTGATTTATTTGCATCAATAACTTTTATTCTGTTCGGGAATTTTTTTGCAAGCTCAAGATAACCGAGTTTTACTTTATTTTGAAATTCAATTCCCTCTTTTTCAAGCCTGTCTTTTGTTTTCCCTACTCTTTCATTTGAAATATCAACATCAACATCAAAAAGTAATGTTAAATCAGGTTTCAAGCCCCCTGTTGCAATATCATTTAAAAGATTAATTTTATCTATATCATATCCCCTTGCATATCCTTGATATGCAACCGTTGAATCAATACTTCTGTCGCAAAGAACAATATTACCTTTATTTATATTTTCTTTAACTATTTCTTCAGTATGCTGCGCTCTGTCCGCAAGATACAAGAAAAGCTCGGACATATTTGCAACAAATCCTTTATGGTGAAGAAGAATTTGTCTTAAATTTTTTCCGATTTCACTTCCGCCCGGTTCAAGCGTCAGTATTGTATTATATTTTTTTTCTTTTAAATATTCGTTTAATTTATTTATTTGAGTTGTTTTTCCGCAGCCGTCAACTCCCTCAAATGTTATAAACATGCCTTTGTTTTTCATTTAAAACTCCTTGGTAAAATTATAATACAGTTAAATATAAAAATGTAAACAAATTGCAAAATCTTAACTTTAAGATTATCATATAGCTGTTAAGTTATATTAAAGGGAAAAAAATGTCATCCGACGAGAGTAATATTATATCGGACAGCAATAATATAGTAGAAGCAACAGATGAAAATAAAATAAGGATAGATAATACAAAACTAAGAGCCGTAATAAGGGCATTTATTGCAAATGTCGGAATTGCAATTGTTAAGTTTATATGTTTTCTTTTTTCAAAAAGCTCGGCAATGCTTGCAGAATCAATCCATAGCGGAGTTGACTCTTTTAACAGCATTTGTCTTTTAGTTGGAATTAAAAGAGGTTCCCGCCCTGCGGATGATGAACACCCGTTTGGATACGGGCTTGAGGCGAATATCTGGGCTATGTTTGCATCGTTATTGATGCTTGCAGGTACGTTTGTTGCAATTTTCCATGGCTTTGATAAATTAATCAATTCAAGCGGAGCGGATGAACTCTTAAAAAACTATAACTACATTGCTTTTGCGCTAATTGTAAGCATGATTTTTGAAGGCTGGGCGGTAGCAAGCGCAAGCTCTGCGGTTGTTGCGGAAGCTCAAATATATGAAACAAATATATTTAAAAAATTTCTTATATCCCTGAAATACATAAGAAAAATTCACTCGCCGACCACAAAATTTGTATGGTATGAGGATACTGCGGCATTTTTTGGTGTAGTAATAGCTTTTATTTCGCTGACCATAGCAAAAATAATTCCCGCACAATTTGCTCATATTCCCGATGCTGTGGCATCCGTTCTAATCGGTATAATTTTGTTCTGCCTTGCAATATATTTAATCAGAAATAATGTTAACAGCTTGACTGTTCAATCGGCAGAGCCGAGAGTTGAAGAAATAATAAGAAATGTAGCAAGTACAATCCACGGAATTACGCATGTTGTTGAATTAAAGACAATCGACCTCGGTACTTCCGGACTTGTTATAAATATGACAATAGAAGTTGACCCCGAAACACAGATGAAGGATGCCGATGATATAGCTCAAATGCTTGAAAGAAAAATCAAAAAGCATGTTAAAAACGTTAACCACGTTACAATTGAACTTCAGGCACATGATGAAGAAGATAACTGGGAAGAAAAACTTGATAAATTAATCAAGGAAGGTGAAAAAATAGGGGCGATAGACTCCCATGAAGCTAATATGCTTTCAAACTTCTTTACTTTTGCAAATACCGTTGTAAAAGAAGTTATGATACCGAGAACGGAAATATTTTTCATAAATGCAAACGAGTCTATTGAAAACCTTGCCGACGTTATTATAAATTCAGGTCACACAAGAATACCGGTTTATGAAGATAATGTCGACAATCTGGTAGGTGTAATTAACGCAAAAGATGTTTTAAAAGTTATAAAAAACAATAATATCGATGAAAATTTTTCAATAAAATCTCTTGCAAGAGATTTGCTCATTGTTCCTGAAAATAAATTCATAAGCGATTTATTATCCGATTTTACTTCTTCAAAAAATCAAATAGCAATTGTTGTTGATGAACACGGCGGAACGGCGGGTATTGTTACAATCGAGGATATTATTGAAGAAATTGTCGGCGAAATATATGACGAATTTGATAAGATAGAAACTCCCGAAATCGTAAAACTTGACGATAACACATTGAGTGTTTCATCTAAAGTTGATATAGATGATATAAACGAAAAATTTGATCAGGATATCCCTTCGGAAGATTTTCAAACAATCGGCGGGTATGTTTTCGGGCTTCTTGGAAGAGAGCCTGAAGTCGGAGATGTTGTCGAAGATAAAAATATAACTTACACAATTTTAGAGGTTGACGGTATAAAAATTACAAGAATAAAAATGTACAAAGATACGCCGTTTGCCGAAAAAAATGAAATCGAAATCAAGGAGGAGGAATGACGGGAAAAAAATTAACGGTATTAGGCCCCGGCTGCTGGGGACTTACAATCGCAAAGCTTTTAAATAATAACTTTGAGCAAGTCTGCGTTTGGGGAAGAGAACAAGACCTTAAGCCCTCGCTTATCAATGAAAAAAGAATTGATAAGCCTCTTTCCATACAGCTTGATAAGAAAGTTGAAATAACGTCAAATCTTAAAACGGCGCTTGAAGGTGCGGAAATTATCCTTCTTGTTGTGTCAACTTCCGGTATAAGGTCTGTTTGCGAACAGATTAAAGAAATCGGATTGAAAGATAATCAAATCCTTGTTAATCTTTCAAAAGGTTTGGAATTACCTTCTTTAAAAAGAATGTCGGAAGTTATACTGGAAGTATTACCCGATATCAATTTTGCCGTTTTATCGGGGCCGACACTGGCAAGAGAAATTCTTGAAGGGCATCCGACATTAGCCAGCGTTGCATCGAATAATATGGATATAGCAAAGAAAACGCAAGAATTATTAACCGTTCCTTCGCTGTTCAGACTTTATGCAAATCCTGATTTAATCGGAGTAGAGCTTGGCGGAAGCCTTAAAAATGTTATAGCGATAGCATCCGGTTTTGCGGGCGCTATGGGATTGGGCGATAATTTAAGAGGTTCTCTTTTAACACGCGGAATGGCGGAAATGGTAAGAGTAAGTACGGCTCTCGGGGCTAATCCTCAAACATTGTACGGACTTTCCGGCATGGGAGATTTAATTGCAACCGCATCAAGCCCGTATTCAAGAAATTATACCGTAGGTTCAATGATAGCTAAAGGCAAAAAGATTGATGATATCTTATCAGAGCTCGGCTCTGTTGCGGAAGGAGTTAAAACTTCAAAAGCATTGTGCGAACTGGCTAAAAAATTAAATATTGACGTACCTGTTTCAAATGCCATATATGAAGCGGTGTATACTAACATTACGCCGCGGGAAATACTTGATAAACTAATGAATCGTAAACTAAAAATAGAAGATTAGGGAAAAATTATGAGAAAATATTTTTTAATTTTTACGGCTTTACTTTTGCTGTTTTCATTTAATCAAAAGGTTTATGCCGATTGTACATTCGAAAAAGACGGAAGAACAATAGCGTTTGTTGAAGATGAATTAAAATTTTATGAAAATTCAAAAGAACTTTCGGTTGATGAAGTTAAAAATTTATTTCCCGATTGGGAAGTAATTACAATTAAATATTTTGATAAAAATAAAAAATATATTTTAAAAAACAGATTTTTTAAGAAAAGACAAATTCTTCTTTTAAATGACACTCCGAGAACCTTCCATCTTTTTGAGATTTATCCCGAAACTGCAAGGGTAAAATACGGTAATTTAAAAGAAGGGGAAATCAAATCGCTTATATTGTTAAGGGGTAAGAAAAATGTTCGCCTGAAACATGCCGGCGGAGATGAATTTGAAATAGTGGCAAGATAATGAAATTAACCGATACTCACGCACACATAAATATGCTTTCAAATCCAGAAATGGGTATGATTGAAGCTAGGGATAATAACGTCGGGAATATTATAATTCCCTCGGCAGGAGAAGAGGATTTTGAACCTGTTCTTGACCTTTGTCACAGGTTTGAAAATACTTATGCACTTTTAGGGGTGCATCCGGAGTATGCCGATAAATTTACCGATAAAATCGCAAGCAAAATATATGAATTTGCAAAAGATGAAAAAGTAGTGGGAATAGGCGAAATTGGTCTTGATTATCACTATTCCAAAGAAAACAAGAATTCGCAAAAAAATTGTTTTATAAATCAAATTCAAATTGCGCTTGAATTGAATTTACCGATTATAGTGCACGACAGAGAAGCACATCTTGATACTTATGATATTTTGCAGGAAGAAAAAGCTAAAAATGTTCTTCTTCATTGCTTTTCAGGTTCAACGGAATTTATGGAACTATGCTGCCGTGCGGGATATAAAATTGCCGTCGGCGGAGTTGTTACCTTTAAAAACGCAAAAGCAATAAAAGAAGTAGTTCAAAACATTGATATTGATAATTTAATGCTTGAAACGGACTGCCCGTATCTTACCCCGCATCCGTACAGAGGAGAAGAAAATTCTCCGAAATATATAGGATTTGTGGCAAAAGAAGTGGCTAATTTAAAAGATATGCCATATGATAGTGTAGTAAATAAAACGAGCGAAAACGCTTCAAAGTTTTTTAATATAGACTGTATATAAGAAAAAGGAGAAAGAAATGAGCCAACAAGAAATACAAGGTACAATTAAAACCAGATTAGCAGTTTTGATTTTCTGTAAAGAAGTAGCAAATCCGATGGTTTTATATTTTGAAAATGCTCAAAAAATATATGAAGATGTAAAAGTTTTAATTAATTCAACTGAAGTTAAAATGGTTGAATTTGAACCAATCGGGCCTATTAAGAAAGCTTCGTTATTATCAAGCAACATAGTAGGTGTTGCACTTCAGGAAGAAAGATATCTTTCACAAGAACAATAAGGTAAATTTGTGACAAAAAAAAGACTGGATTTAATTTTGTTTGAGCGGGGTTTTTTTGATACTAAAAACTCCGCTTCGGCAAATATTTTAGCGGGAAATGTTAAAATAAACGGTGAGGCGGTTGTAAAAGCAGGTACAATGTTTGATGAAAACGTGCTTTTTAATGATGAAAAGCCCGCACTGATTGAAATTGAGTCCATCCCTTTTGTTTCAAGGGGCGGATTAAAACTTGAGCATGCAATAAAAGAATTTAATATAGACATAAAAGATAAAATCTGTATTGATATGGGTGCAAGCACCGGAGGGTTTGTTGATTGTATGCTCCAGAACGGTGCAAAATTCGTTTATGCGCTTGATTGCGGATATAATCAGCTTGCATGGAAATTAAGACAGGATAAAAGAGTTAAATCAATTGAAAAAATAAATGTAAAAAACTGCTCCCCCAAAGAAGTATTTGATGACGGGGAGCTTGAAAATAACGGTTTGCCCGTATTTATGAGTATGGATTTATCTTTTATTTCAATAAAAAAAGTTCTTGAAAATTGCAAAAATTTTATATCAAATGATGCCGAATGCGTTATTTTAATAAAACCGCAATTTGAGGCGGATAGAGCGGATATTATGAAGGGCGGAGTTGTTAAAGACGATGCTGTTCATAAAAAAATAATTGAAGATATTGAAAATTATGTAAATACCATAGGTTTTAAGGTATTGGGACTTACAAAAAGCCCCATTCAGGGAGCGAAAAGTAAAAATACAGAGTATTTAATATATTTAAAAAGGGAGCAATAGTATTATGCCAACCGTAGTTGAAAATTTAAACATAATAAGCAAAACAATGGAAAACATTCTTGATTTTGTTGCTTCGGATAAGGAATTGTCCGAAGATTTTCAGGAATACCTCGAGTTGAATAATATTGAAATAGAGTCGGAAAAAGAATTTAACAACATAATAATCCAATATGCGCTTGATATGAAAATGCAAAACGGACTCAGAGTCTTAGAATATTACAGAAGAAATAATACTTCCTATGATGAAATCGTGGATTCTCTTCTGAATTCCTTTTCATCGGTTTTTAAAGTGAATAAAGTTTTATCAAACGGATTTGACGTTGAATGTTTAACATCGGGCGCGAATTTTGAAATTATACCTATGGTTAAGATGAGCCATCTTAAACAAATAGGAAAATATGACTATATACAGGCAAGGATAATGGAGTTAAATAATACATTGTATATTTTGGAAATATATGATGTTATCTCCGAATATGATGTATATACGGCATCAACCACGGCAATAAGATACATGCTTCAAAACCCTAAATCCGCATATTTTAAAAATGATAAAAAAAGAGAAGAGCTTGAAAACAGCGCAAAAGAATTTGGCGAAAAGTTTTTGGAATGTTTCGGAAGTGAATATGTTATCACAACAAACAAATGTGCGGATAAATTAATTGAATTTTTTAACTGTTATCGTCTTGAAGGGAAAAAGGAAGATTATTCTTCTTTAATTGAAAAAGTTCCCGAAAACAAATATATAAAAATCGAAGAATTTAATTGCGATGACGAAACTTTTATGCAAAATGCAATAGGCGGTTTTTCTTCGCATAAAGAAATTTATGACGTCGGGTTGTGGATTGATAAAAAAAGAGGATTGTACATTATTCCTTTTCTTGAAACGTTTTTAAAATGCTTCACTGAAGAAATTGAAGGAAAAACTGAATGTATTAAAGAATTTTTGACGAGCGATAAAGTTCCTCCTTCCGTTTTAAAATATGCATCAGAAAAATATGAAAATTTCTTTGATGTTGTAAACGAGTCTTTTAAAACAAAATTTAATAATCTTGAAGAAATTTTGTTCAATACAAAGACTTCATATCTTGATTCCGGAGTATTTTCACCCGTTACCGTATTATTCAATTCGGAATTGTTTTCAAATCTGCTGGGATTTGAAGATGAAAAAGTGAACGACAGGGAAGAAATTAAAGCAAAAAGAAACGAGCTTTGTCCTTGCGGTTCGGGATTGAAATATAAAAAATGTTGCGGTAAAAATTCGTAAAAGTTTACTTTAAAAATGTAATACTTTATGTTATAGATATAAATAATAATAAAAAAGGAGTTTAATATGTCACAAGAACAAGAAAACCAAGTTGAAGTTGAAGCACAACAACCTGAAAAATCGTGTAAGCATACACTGTTATGTGTATTAACAGGAATTTCGTTACTATTCTCAACTGTTGCTTTGGGTTTGTCAGTATATAATACCGTATCAGGAAATGTTGCCGGCGGAAGCAATAACGGTGAAAAGAAAGTCGTTATTTCAAAACAATATGACAAAGGTCAATCAATGGAAAAAGCAATAGCTAAAAATAAACCTATCATTGCTTTCTTCTATACGGATTGGTGCGGATTCTGCCAGAGATTTGCTCCCACATTTGCTAAAATAGCAAAAGATCCTCAAATCAAAAAGAATTTTGCGATTGCTTTTGTAAATTGTGAACAAGAAGAAAACAGTAAATACGTTCAAGAATATGAAGTTCAAGGATATCCGACAGTATACGTTATTACTCCTGACGGAAAGAAAGAACACCTTGATAATAATACATTCTTCAACGCTGACAGTGTAGAAGTTGTTAAAAATAACGCATTAAATATAATCGGCGAATAATTTTAACGGTAACAAAGGTTATGAAAGATAAGCAGAAG
>CADBOZ010000103.1 GCA_902796515.1 uncultured bacterium
GATAAAATACCGTTTTTATTTGATAAAATACCGTTTGCAATAAATTTACCCGTTGTATGTCTGACAATTTTTGTTACTTTAATTTTAATCAAAGGGATTAAAGAATCAACGAGGTTTGCTTCAGTTATGGTTTGCCTAAACCTGTTAATGATAATTTCATTTATTGTAGCGGGAGCATTTTATGTAAAACCCGAAAACTGGGTACCTTTTGCACCAAACGGCTTAAGCGGAATTTTTATGGGTGCCTTTATTATATTTTTTGCATATATTGGCTTTGATGCGGTTTCAACCGCGGCAGAAGAAACAAAAAACCCGCAAAAAGATTTACCTATAGCAATATTGGGAACACTTGGTTTTTGTACGGTATTATACATTCTTGTAGCTCTTGTATTGACGGGTATAGTACCTGTTAGTAACATTAATCCGCAGGCTCCGATTGCTGCCGCTCTGCATGTGATAAATAAAGACTTTCTTGCCGGATTTATATCCGTTGCGGCTGTTTGCGCTTTGGCATCAGTATTTTTGATTTGTCAGCTTGCATCCACGAGAATACTTTACGCAATGAGCAGAGATAAGTTTTTACCGAGAGCTCTAAGACTTATTCACAAAAAACACAGAACTCCGCATGTTCTTACGTGGGTAGTCGGATTAGTAATCATTGTTTGCAGTTTATTTATGGATTTAAACATATCAGCCGAATTATGCAACTACGGAACATTTACCGCATTTATTGCAATATGTATTGCAGTTATTATCTTAAGAAAAAAAGAGCCCGATTTAAAAAGACCTTTTAAAGTTCCGTTTGTACCGCTATTCCCGATTTTAGGCATAATTTCATGCTGCGGTTTGATGTTTTATTCGTTCAAACATCTTACAACAAGCACAATACTTTTTCCTTTATGGATATTAATCGGGATTGCAATATATACCGCATTCAGTTATAAAAACCTTAGAGAATAGTTTAACTTATCCTTCAAAAATATCATTTATCTGGAATGTTGAAACACTATCCTGTCCGAGAGGTTCGTATGCTCCGTAAATTTTCTTTTTGGATTTTACGCCTGAAATTTCACGTGATAAATTATCTTTTAACTGATTTATAAAAACTATATTAGCTTTTTCAATCTCAATAATTTCATTTCTGATTCCGATAAGTTCTGTATTATCTTTAATATCGCTAATTCTGGGTTTTTCAAAAAAAATTATTTTACGTAGAAGGGCATCTTTCTCAATAACCGCATTTTCGATACTATCCCAATCATCAGACTCGGCAAGCTGCCTTATTAACATACTGGATTTTTTATAGGTATCATACAATATCTTTAATTGATTATAATCGTTGACGGAAAGCATATACTATTCTTCATCCTCATCATCAAAGTCATCTTCATCTTCATCTTCATCGTCATTGAGGTCATCGTCGTCCTCATCATCAGAGTCATATTTGTCACCGCTGTATGTCGAAGCCGACAATGAAGAATTTTCTTCTTTTTTTGCCAGAACAATAGCTTTTTCCCAGGTTTGTTTCAGGCTTTTTAAATAACCGAGCACTTCATTAATAGGCTCGATTTTATGTTTAATATTTGCATAAACCAATCTTCTTAAAAAATAATCATACAGGCTTGTAAGATTATCAGCCAGCTGCGGTGCAACATCTCTGTCAAGAGTATTTATAAACTCCTGTATAATGTTTTCCGCAGAAATAATATTGTTGTTTGCAGCTTCTATATTCTTTTCCCGCATGGCTTGTATTGCCTTGTTCAAGAACTGTATTGCTGCGTCATATAGCATAATTAATATTTGTTCTTTGGAAGCCGACTCTATACTCGCCTTTTGATATTGTTTTACGTATTGATTCATGTTAATACCTTTTATTTACTATGGAACCTTGCGGATTGGCAAGAAATGTCACAAGATGCGATAAATGTTCCGCTGAAATCGATTGTAAAACTTCTTTGGTTGCTTTATCAATTATGAATATACTGTTTGTTTCGCCGTCGATTTTAAGAGCATACTTATCACTTTTTGATAAATCGTATTTTATTGTTTCAACTGGTTCTTGAGAATATTCATCATCTTGCGGATTTTCATTTTCTTCATCTGACTCTTTGTCTTTTTCCGGTTGCTGCTTTTCTCTCTCTTTTTCTTGATCGGGGTCAATCCTGTGACCTTCAGACAAACCGTCAATCGCACGAGAATCATTATTCAACGCAAATCTAGCTTGATTATTTAACTCTGCCGAATTACTTTCTTGTGTAACACGCAGCTGGTTTATGGAAATACCGTCAAGACCCATAGTTTATTCCTCATGTGATTAACATTATAACTTATTTTACAATTAAATTAATAAATTATATAATGTATTTATTGAGAATTTTACACTTAGTATTAACGGAGTAAAAATGCAAAAAACATCTACACTATTTATAGAAAATATAAACAGTCTTCCTATATGGATTAAGCAGGTTATAACAAAAGAAATTTCACTAAATCTTATAAATAAACTCGGTGAATTTATACAGCTTATCGGAACGGATAATCTGTTTCAATACTTAAGACCAACGGTTACTTTCAAAGGTAAGCAAGAACTTGAAGAAAAAAGACTCAGATTATCCGACAGTTACTATATATTTTTAAAAGCATGTTTGGACGGGGAAACAATATTTGAAATAACACTTAAAAATAACTGGTCTTTAGCGGACAGCGCAAAAATATTCTGCAGATTGGTAGAAATTGACATGCTGGAGGTTCCGGAATCCAACGATAAAGAGTATGCCATAGCTCAATTTATTGCAAACAAAATTAGAACAGGTGAATTTTTAAGAAAAATCGGAAAAATCAACTCAATGCAGCTCGATCAGGCAATAAAATACCAGAAAGAAGTTCAAGCCGAAGGGCGCAATGTCAAGATGGCAAGCGTTTTGATAAAAATGGGTTTTATTACGGACAAAGGTCTTGACAGTTTATTAATCCTGAAAGATGAAGCAAAAAGAAGGCTGACCGTAAGCATGGGCTTCACTTCACTGAAATATAATAATGAACAAGACAGGAAAGATTATGTCTTATCCCTTCAAAAAGAAATTGCAAGGCTTGAAAGCGAAAATCTTATAATGAAAAAAAGATTGAAGAAAATTTTACAAATAAATGACTAGATCATCAAACACTCCTCAAATACTTCTTACAACATACAGGAATAATGTTCAGGATTGCAGTTACTATGGAAGTGTCTATATTGCAAACACAGAGTCCGTATATTTTAATACGGGATTTAAGCCCGAACACACGTTTTTTATGCGCTCTCTTGCAAAACCTCTGCAAGCTTCCGTTATGTGCGACTGCAACATTACGGAAGATTTTAAATTAAAAAACGTGGAGCTTGCCGTAATGAGTGCATCTCACTCCGGAAGTCCTAAGCACATTGCAATTTTAAAAGAACTTATGAAAAGATTTAAAATTAAGTATAGCGATTTAGAGCTGGAAGCAATTTTGCCGCTTGATACAAGGAAGTTTAAAGGAAAACCTGCAAAACTCCATAATAATTGTTCGGGAAAGCACATTATGATGATATTAATGTGTAAATATCTGGGTTTTAAAGTATCGGGTTACACAAATGAAAATCACCCGCTTCAAAAATTAATAAAAGCAAAGCAGGAAGAATTATCAGGCGAATACAACGGAATTTTAAGCTATGACGGGTGCTCGACGCCTCTTTGGTCAATAAGTGCAAACGGTATTATAAGAGCATATTTTAATCTTTTTAGCCATGAAAAATATTCTAAAATAATAAAACCCGCAATCAAATATCCCGATATATTCGGCGGATATGACCGTCTTGACAGCGATTTAATAAAGCTCGGAAAAGGTAATATTTATTCAAAAGTCGGCGCAAACGGATTTGTAATTGTTTATAATTTTAATAAAAATGAAATTCTGCTTTTAAAACTAACTCAAAATAACAATCCTGTAAGAAAACTTATCGTGTCGGATTTGTTAAATAAACTCGGATGGCTTAATTGCAAAACGGAAGAATATGAATACAATCAAAAAAAAGTTCCCGTTGCAAAATATTGTTACGAAATAAACTTAAAATGATTTTTATTAATATTTTGAGTTAAAATTTAATTATGACGGACAATGATTCTAATTTAAAATCAAGAATACAAAATCAACAAAAAAAGAAGATAAGAAAAATCAAATTTTATCATTCTTTTTTAACTATTGTGCTTTTAGTATGCGTGGTTCAAATTTCATATTCAGCACTTTTAAATCTTGCAAAAATTGTTGTATATCAAACAAAAATTCTTAAAGCGCAAGACTTGAAATCGCAAGCCGAAACGAGAAATAAACATCTTAAAAACGAAATTCAAAACTTTTCTTCCATGTATAAAGTTGAGTCTATTGCAAGAAATAACTTAAAAATGGCAGCAAAAGACGAGGTTTTAATTATAATTAATCAGCCCGAAGAAAACGAAAACAATTCCGATGAGCTAAAAAGTAACTTTTTTACAAAGTTTTTAGAAACATTTGCATCTAAATTCAACAGGGATATGACACCTGATAAAGTCAGCGAACAATCTATTTAACCACACGCAAAGGTGTTTTTTTGTCGCAAATTTGGCTTATTGAACTCAAAGCAAATCTTCTTCTTTTGACCATAGCATTTACAATAAGTTCATTACAGCAAAAATTATTCTTTATTTTTGTTTTGTCTTTAAACATATCAAAATTTCATCCTAGTACATGATAATTAACGGAATATTTCCATAATTTCTTTAATTTTATAAAAAAATTTTTCAATAAAATTAAGTTTTATTAAGAAAATACAACAATTTGCTAATTCATATAATCAGGTTACTTATTTTTAATTCTTAAGATGTATAATAATGTTATGGAAATTGATGTTATAGGAGCAGGTCTTGCGGGGAGCGAGGCTGCAATATATCTGGCAAACAAAGGCTGTATGGTTAATTTGATTGAGATGCGTCCAAAATTTCAAACAGGAGCACATAAAACCGATTTACCCGCAGAATTTGTCTGCTCCAACAGTCTTGGCTCAAGCGATATCTTATCGGCATCGGGATTATTAAAAGAAGAAGGGATAAGGCTCGGTTCAACATTATTCAAAATCGCAAAAGAATACTCGGTACCATCGGGAAATTCTCTTTCAATCGACAGATTTGGCTTTAGTGAAAAAATCAGAGAAATTATTAAATCAAACAAAAACATTAACTATACAGTTGAAAAATACGATAAAATCAATACTTCAAAACCAACAATAATAGCAACAGGCCCTCTTACGGAAACGACGCTTTCTCAGGATATTAAAAATTTATTCGGGGAAGAACATTTTCATTTTTACGACGCCGTAGCGCCGATTGTTGAAAAGAATTCAATAAATTTCAATAAAGCGTTTTACGCATCGAGATGGGACAAGGGTGAAGCGGATTACATAAATTGCCCCATGACAAAAGAAGAATATGAAAAATTTTATGATTTTATTATAAATGCAAAAAAAGCTCCGTTAAAAGAATTTGAAGCAAATTATTTTGAAGGTTGTATGCCTGTTGAAGTTATGGCATCAAGGGGTAAAGATACTCTTCGTTTTGGCCCGATGAAACCCGTCGGTCTTTTTGACAGAAGAATTGAAACGGAATATAAAAAAAATCAATTTTATGCCGTCGTTCAACTAAGACAGGATGATAAACAAGCAAATTTATACAATCTTGTAGGCTTCCAAACAAATTTACTCTGGAAAGAACAGAAAAAGATGCTTGAATTTATTCCGGGACTGGAAAATGCAAACATAGTAAGGTATGGCGTGATGCATGCCAATACATTTATAAACTCGCCAAAAATTTTAAACCCGTATCTGCAATCAAAAAAATACAGCAGTTTATTTTTTGCAGGGCAATTAACGGGTGTTGAAGGTTATTGTGAAAGCATAATTACGGGATTGTTTTCTGCGATAAATATGGAAAGATATTTATCGGATAAACCGATGATAGAGCTTTCACAGGATACAATGCTTGGAAGCCTTATAGCCTATATAACTTGCGAAAATCATAAAAAATTTCAACCGATTAACTCTAATTGGGGGATAGTAAATAAAATAGACGGTGATAAAAAGAAATTAAAGGATAAAAAATTCAAAAACTCTTTATTATCGAAAAGAGCGCTTGATGAAACGGATAAAATTAAAAAATTACTGGAAGAGGAAACAAAATGAAATTTCAAACAAAAAAACTTAATGAATTTAGTGCAACATGTATAATCACATTTATTTATGAAGACAATGAAGAAAAAAGCAGTCTTTTTTGCGAATTAGATAAACGCGCAAATAATGAATTGTCAAAACAAATATACGATTACAAATCAATATCCGGAAAATATCTTGAAACGATTAAATACTCAATAGATAAAACAACCAAAGCAATAGTTGTGGGGCTTGGAAAGAAAAATCAACTTACAAGGAAAAAATTATCCATAGCAATAACAAATGCAACAAGGATTGCAAAAACAAATTCTTCTAACGGAACAATCGGTATTGAGCTTATTACAAACACAAATGACGGAGGTAATATAAACGAAAAAGACTCCGCTCAAATCACATATACGGCAGCAAGAATAGGATTATATTCTTTTGATAAATATATTAGCGATAAAAACAAAGAAAATGTTAATAAAATTGAAACAATAGAACTCATATGCGATGAAATAACAAAAGAAATTGAGCTCGGAGCCGAAATCGGTGCATTTACATCATTTGCTATGAAGTTTACCAAAGATTTAGTTAACGAATCGGCACAAATTGTTACACCCGCTTATGTTGCAAATTTATCGGAACAAATTGCAAAAGAACACAAGCTGGAAGCTAAAATATACAACAAAGCACAAATTAAAGAACTGGGTATGAATGCATTTTTGGCGGTAGGACAGGGAAGTTGCCATGAGCCATATTTTGTACATTTGACATATAAACCGAAATCGGAACCAAAAAAGAAAATTGCTCTTGTGGGTAAAGGTATAACTTTTGATGCAGGAGGAATGAACATTAAACCTGCAACATCAATGTTAAATATGAAGGATGATATGACAGGAGCTGCAAGTGTACTCGGAATTATTCAAGCCATAGCTAAGCTTAAGCCCGAAATTGAACTTCATGTAATATGCGCATTATGTGAAAATATGACTTCGGGTTCAGCTTATAAGCAAGGTGATGTGCTTCAGGCAATGAACGGCAAAACAATCGAAGTAACAAATACGGATGCCGAAGGAAGAATAACACTTGCGGATGCATTATCGTACTGCAACAATCTTGATGTAGACGAAGTTATAGACATAGCAACGCTGACGGGTGCGGTAATAACGGCACTTGGGACAAATATAACCGGAATTATGGGAAACAATCAAAAACAAATTGATAATTTCAAAAAAATTGCCGAAAATTCATGCGAAAACGTATGGCAAATGCCGATATACGATGAACTCAAGGATAATCTTAAATCCGAAATCGCAGATTTTAAAAATACCGGAGGAAAAAATGCCGGAACTTCAACAGCTGCATGGTTTTTATCGAACTTTACAAATTGCCCTTCATGGCTTCATCTTGATATAGCAGGGACTGCATATCTTGAAAAATCAAACAGAGAAACCCTTCAGGGTCCGACAGGGGTAATGATAAGAAGTTTGATTAACTACATTTTATCCTGAGCTTTATTCATATAAGAGGTAAATTTTTTACTTACATCAAAATAAAAACCGCACCCGTCAAGCATTTCAACGCCGCCATATATTAATTCAGGGTTGATATTTGGGTAATCACGGCAAAAAAACGGTCTGAAAAAGTATATTTTACAGGTATTATTCTTTGAAATATATTTACATTCGAATGTCAGAGCACCGTTTTGAAAGTCTTGCTTATTTTCGACAATTCCGGATATTTTAAAATTTCTGTAATAGCGATACTTTTTTTGCATATTAAAAAACAGTTCTTTTGATTTAACATAACCGTTTTCATCGGAAAACAAAATATTTCTGCAGCAGTTTCCGCAACGCTTGCATTTTCCTCTAAGTACATATTTTGATGAAAAAAGCTTATTGTATATTTCAAGAATTAAATCTTCAAAAAAATTTTTAAAATTAATCCGAAACAACTTGAAACCTTTCAATTGCAACCCATTGCTGAAGGTTTGTTATATCAAATATTTGAAGATAGTATATTCCGGCTTCACTAAGCACAAAGTAGTCTGCATAACTGTTTTTATTTTTCAATCTGCATGTAACGTTTCTGACCCGTGATAAACCCGCAATATGCGCCTTTTCATCCTGTTTTACGATTTGATATTTTATATAGTCAGACTTGAAACCTTTCGGGTTGCTTACGGCAAAATAAATTCTTGAATTAATCCTAAAAACATTTTTTGCCTGAACCTGCATAAGATTTTCCGGCGTATCAGACAGAAACAGGACACTTTTCTCCTTACGACCCCAACAGTAAGCACTTGAGCAAAAAATAAGCAGTATAAAAATTATCGAAAATATTCTTCTCATTTTGTAATAAAGTCATATAAAGATTTTATTTTATCTTCAACTCTTGCCTTTTGTTCTTCATCCTTGCAGAGTTCAACGTATTTTTCGTACGCAAATATTGCATCTTTATAATTTTTCAAAGCTTCGAGTATAAGCGCTTTTAGGTGATAAGAATCTGCGGAATTATTTTTTATAAGGATTGAATTATCAATTGTTTTAAGAGCATCGTCATATTTTACGGTTTGATACTGTATTAAAGCAATATTATACAATATTTCGGCATCATCCGGAGAAATCTCATGTGCTTTTTCAAGTACCGCAACTGCCGTATCATAGTCTTTCAATTGGTACAATGATTGAGCATAGTGCACAAGTGCATTAGAATCGGTATTATCAAGCTGTATTGCTTCCTCAAAATAGTTTTTTGCATACATATTCATACCAAGAGAAAGACAACAGTCACCCAATCCGGAGTATATTCTGTAATCATCTTTTTTTGTTTCAAGCAATTTTGTATATATAGCTTTAGCCTTTTTATAATCACCTGCATCATACAGGCTTTTTGCATATTTTACCTGATTATCAATCATATCATTTTGAATATCTGCAGTATATATGTTATTTAATTTAAGAGTTTCAACATCATATTTTAAAAGTTGATTATAAATATTTGCAGCATCCTGATACTTACCGAGTTCGGTCAATACTACCGCCTTATTATACAAAGCAACTGCGTTTGTTTTATCAATCAACAAAATATCATTATAGTCTTTAAGCGCATTTTCAAACTGTGCAGCGTTTTGATGAGATTTTGCAAGCTCGAATTTAAGCCTCATATCATCCGGTTTAACTTGTTTTGCCATTTCCAATACTTTTGAAGCACGTGCAAAGTCACCCTGTTTTGAATAAATATCCGCAAGTCCGAAGTATCCGTTCATTGATTCGGGATATTTTGAAATAAACAATTTATACTGCTCAATTGCCTTATCGTTTTGTTTTCTCATTGCAAGCAAGGAAGCATAATCACACCTTATGGCATCTAAATCATTATCAAGTTCAAGGGCATGTCTAAAAGAATACTCGGCATCTGCAAGATTATCTTTTTTCATTTGCACAATTCCGAGATTGGCCCAGCTCATCGAATCATTTTTATTAACTCCGACTGCACTCTTGAATGCTATTTCCGCTTTTTCCAAATCGTTTGAACGCAAAAGGGCAAGTCCGTAATTTGAATAGTCACGAAATTCTTTAGGATTTGTTCTTAAAGCAAGTGCAAAATTCTCAATTGCTTTATCATACTCTTTTTTTTCCAGATAAATATTTGCAATTGCAGATTGCCCTTCAAGATTGTCGGGATATGCTTCAAGGAATTTATTATATGCATCAATAGCTCCCGAATAATCCGAAAGAAGGTACTTAACGTTTGCTATATTAATATAGTTGTATTTATACTCGGGCAATAAAGTCTGTGCCTTTTCATATGATAATAGTGCATTATTATAGTCATATTTTTGCATCAAAACATTTGCAAGGCTGATATACAAAAATCCATCGGCAGGACGTAACGTAATAGCTCGATTGTATGCGCCGATTGCATCATCAATATTACCCAAAGACTGATATAATCCCGCGAGTTTTATATTTAAAACAGCATCGTCAGGAGAATACTGCAGAGCTTTTTTGACATAATTTAAAGCTTCTTTGTAATTTCCTTCTTGTTCATGTGCAAGCGCACTTGTATATAACCTGTTCGACTGAACACTCATCTTCGCAAAAGAACATTGGAAAGATGACAGTGTCAACGCTAAACTTAACGATAATAATAAACTTCTCTTCATCATATACAATATTATTCAACGTAAAAAGATAAATGCAAGAAGTAAAAATTGCTTTACAATTACCAGGCATATTTGTAATATTTCAAATTTATATTAGAATTAAGAAAAGAGAGGTAGAATTTTTGCAATTTAATAAACAAAATACCAAAAAATTTGCACTTACACTGTTTGCGCTCGTTTTAACCGCAAACACAGGTTGTTTCGGCGCTAACGATTATTTTCAGGAATTAGACGCCATAAGAGGCACTCTTGCAGGTATTGAAGACAAAAATTCCGACAAGTATTTTAAATACAGAGAAAAACTGTTAAAGTTTACGGAACAAAACAAAATCGATTATTCCCGTCAAGCAAGATTAAATGATGTAATACGATTGATAAATGTCAAAAAGTACGACATAGCAATATATGAATTAAGATTATTAATTGAAGAAAATTATCAAACATCGAAATGCTATGAAATTTTGGGTGATATTTGTTTAAAAATCGGAAAGCCCCTTAAAAGAGCCGGTCATTATTACAGACTGGCACTAACGGAAGATGGAAAAAATTATGCGGCAGCCTTTAAACTCGCTACTCTGTATATAAGGGAAAATAAAACAACGCCGGGTATAACATACCTGTCATTAGCCGTTGAAAATTGCAATAATACCGAATTTTTAAATCGCATGCTTCAATACATTAAAAATAATGTAAATATGGAAGATAAGTATGAGGCAAATAATATCTATGAAATATTAGGGAAAATATATTTAAAACTAAATCAAAAAAACAACGCAATAGAAGCCTTTAAAACGGCTCTGAAAATAAATCCCGAAGATATATTTCTCAAATATTATTTAAGCGATTTACTTTATTGCGATAATTATGATAAGGATGCCATTGCATTATATGATTCAATTTTAAATGAAAACCCCAAGGAAACTGCAATAAGAACTTCAAAAGCAAAAGCTCTTGCTTCAGACGGAAGCATTCTTGAAGCGGAAAGGGAATACAGAAGGATATTAAAAGAAAATCCTAATTCAAAACAGGCGAAATACGGGCTGTATAAGCTGTATGAAAGAAAAGAAACGCCCGAAAAAATCATTGAAAAGGTAAATAATTATTCTCAAACATTTGTTGCAACAAGAGAGGATATTCTTAATTTTGCAAAATTTTTAAAAGAAGTCGGCGATATACAGGCAGCAAACAACTTCATATCATACTTAAATAAACGCGAGCAAGAAGAAAAAGAAAGAATAGAAGCAAGGCAAAGGCTTGTTGAAGAAGAAAACTTAAGAAGAGAAAAAATATTACAGGAAAAAGTCGAACAAAAAAGACTTGCCGAACTTAAAAAACA